>JANQPW010000040.1 GCA_028285285.1 Silvanigrellales bacterium | reverse complement strand
CCCTCGGCTTTGCTGACTACTTCCTCACTGTGTGGGACATTGTGACCTTTGCTCGGAGTCAGCACATCCTTTGCCAAGGAAGGGGCTCTGCTGCCAACTCCGTCATTTGCTACATGCTTGAGATCACCGCCGTTGACCCCACTCAGCACGATGTTCTCTTTGAGCGTTTCATTTCCGTGGAACGAGGCGAGCCTCCTGATATTGATGTAGACTTTGAACACGAGAGGCGTGAAGAGGTCATCCAGTACATCTACTCCCGTTACGGTCGCGCCCGTGCTGCCATGGTTGCCAATGTGGTGAGTTTTCGCAGACAAGGGGCCTTGCGCGCCACAGGCAAAGCATTGGGCATTCCTCTCCAAAAAGTGGATGCTTTGCTCAAAGGAATGCAAGACCGCTTCCAGCGCGGCCGCAGCACTCAAGACATTCTCGAACAAAAACAAAAAGAGAAAAAAGAGCTCTTGGTCGATGAAGCGCTCTTTTCTCGCTGGCTTGCTCTCGCTAAACAAATTGAAGGTTTGCCACGACACCTGGGCATTCACTCTGGTGGGTTTGTGATCAGCCACAACCCTCTCAATCAGTTGGTCCCCACTGAGCCCGCGACCATGGAAGATCGCACAGTGATCCAATGGTGCAAAGAAGATCTCGAAGGTCTGGGGTTGTTTAAAATTGACGTGCTTTCACTGGGCATGCTCACCGCTCTGCGCAAAACTCTCGAGGCACTGCACGAACACAAAAAGGGCCTGCCCGAAGAGCCTCAAAAAGCCGTGAATCTTGCCAGCATTCCCATTGGCTGTTCCAAGGCCTACGATATGATCTGTGCGGGAAAAACCATGGGCACTTTTCAAATCGAAAGCCGGGCACAAATGTCCATCATTCCCCGTTTACAGCCCCGTAACTTTTACGATCTCGTGATCCAAATTGGCATCATCCGCCCTGGCCCTATTGTGGCAGGCACCGTCACTCGCTACGTGAGCCGGCGCGTGGGAGCTGAGCCCATTCACTTTCCTGATCCTCGCCTTCGACCGATTTTGGAACGCACTCTTGGGGTTCCTGTTTTCCAAGAGCAGGTCATGCGCATTGCCATGAGCGTGGGAGACTTCAGCCCCGGAGAAGCTGATGAACTCCGGCGCTGTATGGGAGCCTGGAAGATGAACGGCACCATCTACAAATTTGAAGAAAAGCTGCGCGCAGGAATGAAACGCAATGGCATACCTCCAGCCTTTGCCAATGAAATCTACAAACAGATCGAAGGCTTTTCTGAATATGGTTTTCCCGAATCACACGCCATCAGCTTTGCCCATCTCGCCTATGCCAGCGCTTGGCTCGAGGCCCACTTTCCAGCTTATTTTCTTTTGGGTTTGCTCAACGCCCAACCGCTGGGCTTTTACTCCACACACAGCCTCATTCAAGAGGCTCGCCGTGAGGGTGTGGTGGTTCAACCTCCGTGCTTGCTGGCCTCAAACTGGGATCACACGATTTCCCCCCAAGGAGAAGTTCGCTTGGGTTTGCGCTTGGTGAAGGGCCTCAGCGAGAAACCCTGTCAAGACTTCTGCGAGGCTCGCAAACAGTGGCACTCACATCTGTCTTCGAACAAAAGTTCCCTTTCCCTCCTCAAAAGAGAACAATTGGAAGAAACCTTTGAGTCTTTCCTGCACCTCATGCATGACTTCTTTGACTCTGCCACTTCCGCTCAGCTCATTGTGGGTGGCCTTCTCAGAGCCTTTTCACACGATCGTCGCATGTTGCTGTGGCATCACTTAGGCCTTCCAGGACGTTTGCGGCATGATCTCACCCTTCGAAACTTCTCTCAACCTACTCACTCTTTAAAGGACGCAGAAGAAAACTGGTTTGATGAGTTTTCAGACATGAGAGACGACACTCGTGTGCTCGGCACCAGCTTGGGAAAACACCCCATGTGGTACATCAAAAGGTGGCTGTGGCCCTTCACTCATTGCCCCACAACCCGCTTGCACACAGCTTCATCACTCCAAAAAAACTCCCGCCCTGGGGATTGTGTTTGTGTGAGTGGGCTCGTCAACATCAAACAAGCTCCTCCCACAGCAAAAGGAATGGTTTTTGTTACCTTAGAAGATGAAACAGGACTCATGAACCTCACCTTCACCCCACAAAAAGCAGAAGCCTACCGGGAAATTCTCACCCACTCTTCTGCAGGGCTTCTCTGTGTGCAGGCTTGGGTGCAAGGAGCTGACTTCGGCCACTCTTTGAAGGTCAAGCATGTTTTTGAGCCGAGCCACCCAGAGTCTCGACCACTCAGGCAAAGGCCCCAAAGGAAAACCACCCTCCACAGCACCTCAACCACTCCTGCCACAAAATAGAACCTGTTTTCAAACACTCACACCCCAATGGAAACTGATAAACACCGCATGAATCGCAAAAACTCTCATTTTTCTCAGAACAGTCTCGATAAGCCCCAACAGCCCACCTCTCTCGGGCGCAAAGTCAGAAGAACTGGAGGAAAAATGACCACACAAAAAAAACAAAAACGAGGACTAAAGGCCCTCATGACAGGCTTTACCGCACCTGCAACGGCAGCAGCAGCGCTTGCTCTTTTCACCCCCAGCAACGCGGGAGCACAGAACAGCATCCAAGCAGACCCCTACTTTTGCCCCACTGGGTTCAGCTTTCAACCCGATGATCATCTTTGCGGCAATGAAGAAGACGCACTCGGTCCCTTTTCAGAAGCCATGATCAAAGCTTGTGAATCGTCAGGTGGTGGCAAAGAAGCTTGCAATGGGAACACTTGGGCCTACCGGCTCGCAGCTAACCTTCAAGGAAACAAAACCTGCCCCAGAGGAACGCACTACGACAAAGGCATCGCAGAATGTGTCGATGCAAACAATGCCTACGGCCCCTTCCGCAAAAGCCTTGTGCAAAAATGCAAGCAAAAAGGCGGCGGCGAAGCCGCCTGCGAGTCGATGCGATGGAGCCGCTCATTCACCACTAATCTCAAGAACGTCAACTCAGGCCGGGCCGCAAACTCCGTTCCCTACTTCTACCAATATGACAATTGGAATGAGCCCGGCTCAACATGCGGCGTGACCTCGGCAGCAATGGTGCTGTCTGCTGCGGGCACAGCAGTGAACCCAGACCAGCTCTACAACAGGTACGGCAAACCCCAAGGACAATCACCCGAGGGGCTGGCCCAGATCTACCGCTGGGAAGGTTACCACGCGAAATGGAGCCGCACTGCGACCCGAGCGGAGCTCAAAGCACACCTTCGGGCCGGTCGCCCTGTTGTGGTTCACGGCCACTTCACTGGAGCGGGCCACATCGTTGTGCTCACGGGTTACAACCAACAAGGATGGATTGTGAATGACCCCGCCGGCAACTGGTATGGCTGCCATTCCTGTGGTCATTCCTATGAGCTCGGGCACGGAGTTTTGTACACCTATGGAGAAATGAATGGAGCAGTGCTCGGCTACGATGGAGACATCTGGATGTCGGTGTTGTCAACCAGCCCTTTCTAAAACGAACACCTTTCTCTCTTCGGGTTCTTGACGCAACAACCGTGAAGAGAGATTCTGTGCAAATGACAAAACAAGGCAACAAACCAAAACTTCCCGTGCTCTACAGCTTCCGCCGCTGCCCTTACGCCATCCGAGCCCGTATGGGACTTCACCTGGCACAGGTGCAATGTGAGCTGCGCGAAATCGTGTTTCGCAACAAACCTCAGCATATGCTCGAAATTTCCCCAAAAGGAACGGTGCCCGTGCTGTGGTTTCCTCAAACAGGTCAGGTGATCGAGGAAAGTCTCGAAATTCTCACCTGGGCACTGGAGCAGAGCGATATTCTGGAGCTCCTGCCCCGCTCTCCCGAAGAGCGCTCGATCACCCAAGAGCTCGTGAGCACAAATGATGGACCGTTTAAGGAAGCACTGGATCGCTACAAATACCCCAACCGCTACCCCAATGAGGGTATTGATCCTCTCCAGCAACGTTCAATCGCCCTGAGCATCCTCAAAGACTGGGAAGACAAAATCTCCCAGGGTGGTCACCTCTTGGGTTCCCGTCGCAGTCTCGCTGATATCGCTCTTTTTCCCTTTGTCCGTCAATTCTCAGGCGTGGATCCCGATTGGTTTGCCACAGCACCGCTGCCTTCGTTGCGCACTTGGCTCAGCGATATTTTAAACAGCGAAGACTTCGCCGCTGTGATGAAAAAATGGCCACTCTGGGTTGAAGACTCACCAGGCTCTGCAAGCCTCTCAACAGTGGCTTCCTTTTCAACCCGCTGAACGCACCGGGTCGCGCTGAGCACTTTCTCCATAGGGAATCCGGCCTTCAAGGGTCTCCAAGTCTAACAGGGAAACAACACAGAACCCTTTGCGATTTCGCTTGAGTCCGCCATAGCAGCTCTCAACACCCAGAACCTGTGCGAGAGCTGCGGCAAAGCGAGCCTGAGAAACCGTCAGTCGCTGTGGGAAGCGGTTCTTCTGAGCCAAAACTTTTCCTCCCAAAAGAGGGGCTTCGGCCGACTGAAACACCTGAAACAAAAACTTCACAGACAACCAATCTGTTTCGTCTTGGCTTTTTTTAAGGCCACAGAGTTTCACCCATTCGGCAACAACACTTCTCGTCTCCACAGTTCTTTTCGCCCGTTGGGGAAGAGGAGGCGGCTCTTTCCCTGCACCCCTGGAAACTCCTTTGGCAGATGGCGCCGAAGCGGCCCCGGCACCTCGAGTATTCAGCTCTTTTTCAAGGGAGCGAAGCGCTCGATCGCGCTCAAAAACCTCGGCTTTCAGGCGCCGCACTTCACGGGTGAGGGCCTTCACATTCGACTCTCTCTCCCGCAAGCGCTGATAAACATCCGCTCCTTGATTCACCTGAAGGTGAAGCCGCAGTTTATCGAGCTCCACACGAAGAGCATCTCGCTCTGAATAGATCCGATCCAGGGTTTTTCGATAGTGATTGATCTCTGCCCTGAGAGGAGCTGTTTCGGCATGCATGCGCCGGGCCCATGCGTCACGGCTTCCCATCGTCCGTTCGTGATCCTCAGCAAGCTGCTGGAGCGAAAGGCCTTCTTGTTGGAGAATTTTTTGCGCCGTGCGCAGTGCCTGCAAAGCTTCGGCGTCGTTGTCTGACTCCAGCAAAGCTAAGATTTTAAAAAGACGAGCTGCCACCTGTTACCCTTTGGGTCGTGTCACCAACCCCGTGTGAATCATCGATCACCTTCGGATCGGATCTCTTGGGGTGTGCTGAAGTGAGCTCGAGGCAATTTTTGCCGCGGGACAGCTCGTTACTGAGATTTTAGTTTTGTGGAAGATCAAATCTCAGGGTGTAGGTCTGCGAACGTCCATAGTCAACTCCGCCCCGAGCGGCGTTGCGACCTTCAAGCATGAACTCGATTTCTTCCCAGCGATTTCCATTTGGAGATCGTCCATACAGGGGAACAAAGTCAAACAAACTCACAGCATAAACAAAGTTGCTTCCCTCAGTGCCCACAAAACGAGCTGGGTAGCTCACGGCAGTGGACTCCGCGTCCTGAGCATTCTTGTAGTTCATCTTCAAACTCAACTCTCCTGGGTTGCCTCCAGCATCGGTGAGACCAGCCGAGTAAACTCGGAAACACAGGTTGGCCACAACCGAACGGGTCAATGAGCCAAATTCAATCGCGATATCTGAACCTTGAACCATACGATTGCGATCACACTGGGTGTACACACCACCGAAGCTTCCGCGGGCCGTGGTCACACTCAAATCGCCAATCCAGAGGGCTGAAGCCTGAGCGGAAAGGGGCTGAAGACAGAACAAGGTAGCTGTTGCAAGAAGTTGTTTAAACATAGATATTCTCCAATTTGTTGACGTTTTCCCACGAAAGGTAACAAGCGGAGAATAGGAGTGGAGGGCGCGGAGATCCAGCGCAAGGAAACCCATCCGGCCAAACGACCGACCCAACGGTCTCTAACGAGAAACAGCCCGTCGACCACGCACATGCCAAATGGCATCGTTCCAATCCACAGCCTGCAAACGGCGGCAGGCTGGATGGTTGTTCTTGGCCATGGTTGGAGGCCGGTTGGCGCATTCAACGGTGTCTGTTCGCGTGGCCAGGCGATCTTCCCACTGAATGCGCCATAGGTTGTGGCCCTGCTTGGCCGTAAGGCCATTGGGAGAGCTGATCGACCCACCGCGGCAGTTGTCATCTTTTGTGGAGCTCGGAGCACCATCTCTCTTCGACTCCACCCGAACCCGGCAAGTCTGATTTTCCTTTAACAGAAACTCGCGGGTTTCTCCCTCGGCCCGCAGCGCCACACCAGAACAAACGAAAAGCAAAGAGTTGCGGCAGGAGTAAGCTCCATCAGAAACAAAGCTTGCTGTAACCATAATGTCTCCGCCTTTTGCCTTGAACCGACCCGTTTGGAAGTAGACAAGCTCCACAGACTCGTCTTCACGAGGATCCACGCTGGAGTCTGCGCTTTGAGTCGTCTTTTTCAACGCATTGAAGTCGCACAGGGGCGCGCCATCGGGAAAAAGATATTTCCAATCATAATTTGCAGACTGTTTTCGACCATCCGATGTTGTGTGGGTCACATCAGCCAGCAAGGGGTGTTTGACAACTTGCCCCGCAGCATTCACCATCCGTGCCTGCACCCGCAGCATTCCATCTGGAAGCAAAACCGCTCTGAAATGAAAACGACCAATGGGGGTGCCTTGGGCTCGTGGAGGGATCACGGTTCGACCGTTGCCAGTCACCAAAGCCACAATCTGCGCTTTACGATAACCGGGTGTGGATGTTTCGGCCGTTTTGGCGCAATCAATGCGCTGCATCAAACTTCGCTTCACAGTTTCCAGTTCAATATCATTCTTCACTGCGGAATTGGCCTTAAACCCGCGGCTGAGGAGTTTCATCACACCCAGGGATGCCGTCGTGAGGACGGCAATCGACACAAGCATTCCTATCAAACTGAACCCGCTCTGTGAACCACTTCTCATCAACTCAACAACCTCAGCTACTGTTCAATTCGAAACTTAGCCGGGCAGCATTTCCTCTGCCCCCTTGGAGTGTCGGCAACTCCTGCGGGACTTCTGAGGAAAAGATGAGTTTTTCATCTCTTTTAGACAGTTGCATGAGGTCAATGAAACCCTTGAAAATAGCCGCCTTTCACTTTTGTTCCCCTGAACCGAAACGCTGAGAAGATGATTCTTTGAAAAAGCTATGGCAGTATCCTTGGCAAAACTGGGCCTCAACACGGGCGAAACGCAGGTGAGGAGGCCAACACAGGCTGCGAAGGACAAAGACCCAAAATGCAAGAAATGCTCGCCCGCAGAAGTGAACTGGCCGCCAATTGCGGCCGCATCGCTCTTTTTGAAACAGGGGAAACCCAGGGATTTGCCTGTGTGCTGAATGTTTGCCCTCAGCAGCAAACCATTAACTCCTGCACCGCGAACACCGCGGATTTTTTTGACCTGGAACCCACAGATTTGATAGGTCAGCCGCTCGGATCTTTGTTTCAGGGTCAGCTGGAGCGACTTGTCAAACACCAACACCCTCTGACCCCTCGACCGAAGGTGGTTTTCGAAGCCTTGAGTCACAAGGGCGACGCCTACCATGTGGGCCTTTCCATGAACCCCGAGCAGCTCCAAATTGAGATTGAGCCCGCTACGTCCAGCTCCATATCCGACACACACCGCCAATCCCTCCTACTGGCTCCGATTCGCGTGGAGCAGTTGCGCACCTTTAAGAGCCTCTTGCGAGCCCACTGCGAACGCCTCGAGCAAATTGTTCCTTTCGAGCGGGTCTTAGTGTTTCAGTTTCATGACGACTGGTCGGGAAGCGTGGTGCTGGAGCGCAACACCACCGGAGACCCCGACTATATGGGCCTGCGCTTTCCAGCTTCCGATGTACCCGAAAACGCAAGGCAACACTACAGGTACCTCCCCAGTCGAATGATCCTCAACGATGGACGGGAAACAACAAGCATTGTGGGCCAAGGTTCGCACCCAAAAGCAGATGTGCGCTATCTTCACTCACGGGCCTGCGCAACAACACACCTGTCCTATCTCACCAACATGAAGGTGACCACTGCCTTTTCCTGTAGCATTGCGCAAAATTTAGTGCGTCCTCAAGACCTTTGGGGCCTCGTTTCCTTTCACAGCAAGAAAAGAGTGCACATTGATCTGCGTGACCGCATGGCCTGCGAGGCCATCACCCGATCTCTGAGTCTCCAGGCCCAGAATTTTCGCATCAACGAGCGCATGCAACTGCACGAAAACTTTGAGTCGCATGCCCTTCTCACCATCATGGGCAGGGGCTACAAAGAGCCCATACCGGATCTCCCTGATCGGCTGCTCACCCGGGCCATGGAGCAGCTCGACGCGGCCGGTGCAGCCCTCGTTCAGAGAGATCGGATCCGTCTTCACGGCAAGACGCCTCAGGAGTCGGATGTGCGCCGGGTTTTGGCAGCTATTTTGGCCGGAGAATGGTGCGGAGAGGGTTCTGTGTTTGGGCACGATCGCATCTGTGACCTCGTCCCCGAAGGCATTGACTATTCCGATGTGGCGGCTGGTGTGATGGCCACTTCCACCCAAAGACTCTCACGTGTTGAAGAAACAAATGCACCCGTTTTGCTGTTTTTTCGACCATCTCAAGAAGCCACCGTGTTGTGGGCTGGCAGAAACGATGAATTTGAGACCACCCACACTGACGATGGTCTCGAGGTCATCAGTCCGCGTGTTTCCTTTGAAGCTTGGAAGGAGGAAAGAAAGCACTGCTGCAAAGCCTGGTCATCTGTGGAGCGTTACCTCGCCATCATGTGGGGTAAGAAGCTCATCAACCTCGAACTCTTCTAAAACTGGCCCTCTCAATTGGTGCTGAGGAGTCTCTCACCCACCTGAGCACCCTCCAGAAAGCGAACAGTGTTGACCACTTTTCGCACACCTCCGAAAAAAGTCTGAGCTTCCTGGCACATTGCAGAGCAAATCCCTTTGAGGAGGAGCTCCATGAGCCAGAGTTCAGTCAAAACTTGTCCCCACTGTGAATCAGAAAATGCCTGCAAAAGGGGAGCTTTTCATCGCCCTTCAGACGGGCGCAGGATCCGCCGTTTCAGCTGCAGAGGCTGTGGAAGGAGTTTTTCTGAGCAAACACTTCGTTTTGACTACCGCCTGCGCAAAAGGCGGATCAACCACGCCTGTTTTATGGCTTTGTGTTCAGGGGTTTCACAAAGAAGAGCGGCTCAAATGCTCCACGTGAGGCGAAAGGCGATAGCCCTGCGCATTGAGCGCTTTGGAGTGTTTTCCAAAGAGAAGCTCGAAGAGTATCGCAAAACGAGAGCCGTTTGCCACGATGTTTGCTTTGACGAAATGGAGAGCTTTGAACACACAAAGTGCAAACCCCTCACGATACCCCTGGCTGTGGAAAACAAAACCCGTTTCATTCTTTGTTTGGAAGTGGGGCAAATTGCCGCCAAGGGGCCTTTGGCCCAGCTTTCGAGAAAGAAGTAT
>JANQPW010000038.1 GCA_028285285.1 Silvanigrellales bacterium | reverse complement strand
TCCCTTCCAAAGCCCCCAACACATCTCCAGGTAAAGATAAACCGCCACGGGAATTCCATAGAGCAGTGCCAGCGAAAGAGGGGTGAAGTGGGAATACTGGAGATCCACTATTTTTTCTTTGTCAATTCCATAGGGCATTTGAAACAGGGAGCCAGCGCCCTCACCAATAAAAAGCGAGAGGGGGCGAGACTGCAGGTGTTCCCACACCGCAAAGAACTCTTGAGAGCGGCCCGAAGTGGCCAAATAAAGCCCCCTCTCTGTGGACAAATCGGAAGTCAAGATCAACTCGAAGCGGTACAACAAGCCGAGCTGCCAGGCCACAAGCACCAGCAGACCGCCGGCCACTGAAAACAGGGCAATCCGGCCCGCACGGCTCAAGCGCTTCAGGGCTCCCCGAGCACCGCGGGAAAGAAGAACCACACAAACAATCTGCACGCACAAGCCCAAGAGCGAGCTCCTCTTTCCCGAAAGGAGCACAAACAAGAACGCGAGGCCCACAGCCCCCCAAGAGCCTGCAGAAGCATAGAAAGCTGAGTAGTTCTGTACCGCATTGCTCAAGCCGAAGTATTTGATCACGCCCACCTGAACCAACAAAAAGTAGAGAAGCAACAGAGAACCCGACATCAAAAAGAACAGGGTGAGCCACCGACCAATGACTTTGAGAAAATCTTCGCTCGTGTGGTGGTACAAACTGTTGCCAAAGTTCAACCCGAAAACAGCGATGCCAATGGAGTAGAAATGGGAGACGTAGGCGCTGCCCAGCTGATCTCGCAAAAGCCCAATGGCGAGAGCAAAAAGGCCGGCCGAAAGAACAACCACCGTGAGCCGGTTCAGAACAACGCCCTGCACAGCAGCGAGCACGAGTGTGATGATGAAAGCCAAAACGTAGGTGATTTTGAAAAAATGAAAACCGGCCCAGAGCTGACCGGTTTGCCCTGCAATGCCACCCGAAATGGCCAGAACAGATTCAATGCCAACGACCAAAAAGAAAGCCAGATGCAAAAAACCCCGAACCCCAGCAAACCTGTCGCGGTTGCTCCCCGTGCTTTCTGTCATTCCAGCATCACACTTTCTTCACAACAAAGAAGTAATGCGAGTCGTTGTGGAGATTGCGGTCGTCGCCAATCAATGAACGGCTTTCTTTCAGAGCAAACTCCTCAAACTCGAAGCTGGCAAACAGCTGCTTGATTTCGTCGATTCCAAAAAAGTGAACATAGCCCGACTTCTCAAAACCACTTCCGGGAGCAAAGGAATCTGAGCCTCCAGAGTCGGAGATCTTTCCCAGATAGCGCCTTGGGTGAAAATGGC
>JANQPW010000294.1 GCA_028285285.1 Silvanigrellales bacterium | reverse complement strand
CGAAAAAACTCAGCTCCCTCATCGACACCAACTTCGGGTGCTGTCTTGCGGTGGGAAATTGCACAGGGAACAGCGCACTCGCCCAAAGACTGAGCCAATTGCCAAAAAATCCAAGGCCGTGCCACTGCGGAGCGGGCAAACATCGCTCCGGCACACCCCAACTCTTCAACAACAAATCGCGCGTCTTGTGCCGTTTGAATGTCTCCATTGAGAACAACGGGCACTTGAAGGTGCTTGCGAGCCTCAGCCACAACCTCCCAATTCGCAACGCCTTTATGCCTCATTCGGCCCGGCCGAGGGTGTATGGTGAGCCAATCAGCACCCGCATCTTGAAGACGACTTGCAAAGGCCACAAGACGAGCCGCTTCCCCTTTCACTTCCGAACGAGATTCCAGCTGTGCGCTGGGTGGCACATCACCCCTCAGCTTGACGCTCAGGGGAAGAGACGAAGGCGTGTGTTTCCGAGCCATCTTCACAACCTCTGCCGCATACTGAGGTTGACCCACAAGACGAAACCCCCAGTTGTGTCGCAAAGTGTGGTTCACGGGGCACCCCATGTTGATGTCGATTCCCCAAGGCTCATTTTGCAGCAGCTTGGCAATACTTGGTCCTATATACTTCTCCTCATTACCAAGAATCTGCGGCACAAAGCGCCCTTTTTCGCTGGCTGACACCTGCAATTCTCGGCTGGAACGCAAGCTTTCTCCAGGCAACCGACGAGTAGAGAGCATTTCTGTGAAAAGCACAGGGCGCCATCCAGGGGGTGTGTAGGCCCGGATCAATTCTCTAAACCCATAGTGAGACAAACCCACCATGGGAGCAACGAAGTAGGGCTCTTCAAGAGCCCAACGGCTAAACTCACTCTTCAAAGCGTGGCTCCGATACCAATGTGAAACGCACCAGGTACCGGAATAGCACCGAACAACCGCTCTTGCCTATCTCTCTTAATGCAAGTGGGTGCACTCTGCCCCGCCTCCACTGTGGAAATGGACTCACAGCTTTCTCCATTGCGTGTGGCAGGATCTATCAGCGGAAGGCCCCAGTCAAAACTGATGGACGCAAAGTTGGGAACAATAAAACGCAAACCTAAGCCGCTTGAAACAAAAGCAGAATCCCAATAATTCTGCAGAACATTCTCATTTCGAATATCCACTGGTGCTGGCTGGTAAACCTGGGCATCTAAAACCGCACACTCACCTTCCGAGGTTGTGGAATTTGCGATGTTTTCCTCAATTTTGCTTTGAATCTGACGCAGCTCAGACCCTGTAAAAAAAGCCGTACCCGTGTCGACAAACCAGGCCACGCCCAACATGTCAGAAAGATAGGTCGTCCGATAGCGAAGCTCATGCTTGGCATACAGAACATTCGTAGCACCAATGGACCGCACTGCGTTCTCGCACCCCCCCGCAACTCCCCCTTCGGGAGAGACAAGATCCAGCCATACGAGTGGACCTAAAACACGGCCCCGCTCGGGAAAACCACGAACAATGCCCCGACCGGTAAGACCAGCTCTTCGGGAACCGGGAGCAGTTACGGTAGCTTGCTTCCGGTTGACCACATCAGACACGGTCAAATAACCAAGGGAAACAGCACTGCTCCAGCGCGTGAAAATTGGAAAGAAAAAATTGGAAGAGAGCGTGTAACGATCAAATGCCACATCGGAGTCAAGCCCAAAGCGAGAATGTTGAGACTGCACCTCATGAAGCATTCCCTTGCGGGCCCATTCCACACTGTCGCGGCTGTCGAAGCCCAGCTTCACAAAAATTTCGTGAATTTGCAGCGAAGGGTTGTTGATAGCTTCCAAAGGT
>JANQPW010000016.1 GCA_028285285.1 Silvanigrellales bacterium | reverse complement strand
CGGTTGGGTTCAGGTGCCAATAGCTGGAGTCTTGTGCAGTCCGTGCCCCTCGGAGACTTTCATGCTGTTGAACTCTATGGCGATAAGGGCAGGGTTATTGTTGCAGGGGTCTTGGGCCAGGAAGGGGCTTCAGTCTTTTCTTCCCTTGATAATGTGGCTCGTTCTGTGATGGAGATTTTTGATCTTGCCTCGTTCCACTCTCGAATTGACGTGGCTGGTGATGGGGCTTCGCGTTTTAAGGTCTTTGGATTGAAAGTTTCGCGAAACAAGATCTCATTTGTGGCTCGAGACGTTCCACCAGGTTTGGATGGTGCAACAGTCGTGTCTCATTTTCCGGGAGTTGTTTCTCTTCGGGGATCCGATGGTGCTTTGGTTTTGTGTCGGCACAACCCCATGGAGTGTCACCGACCGGTAGACTCTTTGGGAAGCCACCTGAGTGTTTCCTCCAGGGAGGAGATTGGAGGACGTCTCTATGGTTCTGAGGCCTACCTCTGGTTGAGGTCTCAAGAGACTAATATTAGGTACAATTTTGAAACGCGAAGCCTCGAAGTCTCAGCATTTTCTGAATTGGCGAAAAAGGCGCGACCTCTCTTTGTGTTTGCAGGGGGAACGACGTTGTTCGGGCATGCCACGGATGACAATTTGAAACTGCTCAAGGCTGAGTCTGAAGCAAAGCGAGTCTTGCGGGAGCTGTCGTGCTCAGTCGTTCCCTTCCGAAGCAGCCTGGCCGCCTGCCGGGAAACTGCGGGTGACCGTGGAACGGCAAGTCTCTCTTTTCATTGAGCATCTGGAGAGGGAGGGGACCCTGTGTAGGTACCCTAAACGCCTGATACGCCTGAAAAAATTGAAGAAGATTAAATTATGCTCAGGCTGACCTCCGCCCCGGCCGAAGTCATGGTGGGAAAAGGAGGAGCGAACCATGGGAACGAGCTTCCGGTTCGGTGAGCAAAATGCATTGACATGGACTTGGGCCGTTGTGTCGCGTTGTCTGCTTTTGATGACGCTGGTGCTGACCCTTGCCTGCAATCCCACTGTGGAAGGCCTTCCAGAGGCAGCTGTGAGTGGCTTCAATGGCATTGATCGCATTGAACCTGCCAAAGGAGGTCGCTGGAGGCTGATCTGGAGACCAGTCACCGACGTGAGCACCGCAGAGTACCTCATCTTTGAACGAGATGAGACGTCCGGGAACTTCGACTTCCAGTCGCCACTCTCCAGAACCGAAGAGACGTTTTTCATCACCTCAGACCTCCGTTTGCACGATTCGCGGTGTTATGTTGTGCGAGCGCTCATCGATGGAGATGTGGTCAATCTCAATGACAACGAGCTTTGCACGGGGCACCTTTCTTTTGCTTTCCGCGGCATTAGAGATATCCAGCCTTTAGAGAAGGGCAATTATCTTCTGTCTTGGCCCCTCGCCCCCTATTCGAAAAGAGAGTTGAGTTACGAAGTTCGAGAACGCCGCCGTGGGCAGAAGGTCTGGGCCGTTTCTGGAACCACAGCCGAGAATTTCTTTCCGACGCGCGTTGTGAACATTGAAGAAGTGGTTTGTTTTAACGTTCGTTACATTCATTCGAGTCTTCCTAAAGACTTAAATGAAAAAGAGATCTGCACGGATGAAGAGAACACAGGAAACTTCACAGGTATCAAAGAGATTGTGAAGGCTGATGATGCCTTGGGTGGCTATATTCTTCATTGGGAGCGCTCCATTCGTAACGATGTCATTGGCTATCGCATTTTTAAGGGCTTGCAGATGAGCGAGCTCATTGCGGAAGTGGGCTCTGATAAGACCTCTCATCGCATCACTGGTCTGGGAATTGGCGCGACCTACGAGTTTGGGGTACGTCTTGTGACCCGGAGCGGACGCGAAGATGGCAACAAGAAAGTTCTTCGTGTGACCGTGGAAAACGATATTCCAGTTGTTACTAGTGCGACTCTGGAACCTGTTACTCCGGCGGCTGGTGCTGAAATCACCCAACTGCTGTGTGAATCAAACTTTGTGGATCCCGATCTTTCTCACAAGAAGATATACCCACGTATTGCATTTAAAGCGGAAATCACATCGGGGGAGCGCCCCATCATCGAGCGCGAGACCATCATCGGTGATCCGGTTGATCTCAATGCCGATGGTGCTGGAACCTTTTCGGCTCTTTACACTCTCGATCCATCCAAAGACCGTCGGGGTTCTGACCTCTTTTGCGAAGTGACCGTATTTGACGGAATCGATCCTTCGACACCATATCGGTCAAATTTTCACTACCTCCCCGACACAGCCCCCGTGGCGACGGGGATGTTTATCTCAAAGAAGGTTTACTTTGATACGAACTCAGGAACCACTCACTACTACGACGACGAAGTGGGTGGTGGCGCGGGCCAATCCATCACAAAATTTGTCAACGACGAGGTCGTTGTCGAAAACCATGCCTGCATGATGGCAGGGCCAGAGGGTGCTGTACAAAATCCAAACACTCTCGACATTTGTGAAGACACGTCGCTTGAGCTGCTTGTGAAGAAAGTCGTTATCCCAACAGAGTTGTTGGAACCAGGTCGAGAATTTGAAAAGGAAGCCTTCCAGTCGAACATTCCCTATGCTGAAGGCAGTTTGGGCACCGACTATGAAGCATTCTACGCCGACAGCGCTAACAGGGCAAAACTGGGATATTTTGACCCTGACGACGCTGATCTTGCCAGTCAAATTGAAGTTCGTGATCCGAAGAACGGTACCGTGGGGAGCTCGCGCTGTTTGGAAGGTGTCTGCACGATCAACTTCTCCCTTGCCAAAGACTACAATTCAGGTTCCGACCTTGGAGACAAGAAATCAGATGGAACTCCTTACGAGCACGCTCAATTGGAATACCGTGTGAGAACCTTCGAGCCTACTGAAGACCATTGTGCGGGGATCTCTCAAGAGGTTTGTGATGGATTAGGGTGGTCAAATTGGGCTCCACTGAAGGTTGAAGTCACGGCTGTTGATGAAGAACCTCGGATCACCGGCATCACGGTGAGTGCAGTGGAAGACACTGTGCAAAAAGTTGTTTTCTGCAACCAGAGAAGGAACGACCCCACTTACGTGACCTCTTCTGAGGTTGATCCTGAGTGTGCACAAGACAAAACCATCACATTAAACCCCGCGTTTGACCCCACTACACAAGATGAGAGTTTCAAATATCTTTCGGGACAGGGTTTTGGTTATTACGACCTTGAAGATGACCCGATGGTGCGTGTTCTGCCTGATGCCCAGGTTCCTTCGGCTCTGGGCGAATGGGTGATTCCCAAGCAGAGTAACCCAGACCCGAGCGACTACAGTCATTGGGAGGCTGTCACAACGGTGCCTCTCACGGCAGCTGACTCATGTGATCAAACGGCAACAAATCCAGTCACAGGTGAGGCAACGTATTGTCCTTTTCACTGCAACAAAGAACAGAGCAAGTGCTGGGGATACTTCAAGCCCGCTGTAGACGCACATGGCTCCATCGAGTTGGGCTACGACCTTTGGGTCGAGGTTGATGAGAATGCTAACCCTGACCCGTCGTTTGCGGGGCTTTCCGGCAAAGACCGTGAAGTGAAGGCCTCGCAACCTGGAAAGATCTTTCTTGAAATTGAAAAGGTGAATGACCCAGCGGATCTCGCAGCGAT
>JANQPW010000004.1 GCA_028285285.1 Silvanigrellales bacterium | reverse complement strand
CTTCTTCGCCGCTGGCTTCTTAGCGGTCGTTTTCTTCGCTGTGGTTTTTCGTGCTGTCGTCTTCTTCGCCGCTGGCTTCTTAGCGGTCGTTTTCTTCGCTGTGGTTTTTCGTGCCGTCGTCTTCTTCGCTACGGTTTTTTTTGCGGTAGCTTTTTTGGCCGCCGGCTTCTTAGCAGCCGTCTTCCGAGTGGCTGTTTTCCTTGCGGCTGGTTTTCGTGCTGTCGTCTTTTTCTTCGTGACTACCATTTCTTCGTCTCCTTTTTTTAATCCTCAGATTCAAGATAACATCTTGTCTCCGATCATGAATTCACTTTAATACGCTTTGTAAAAAATTGGTAGCATTCTCGACAGCTCTGAGCAGTTTTTTTTATCTCTGCACTCCAGATGCGAACAACAAAGAGCCATTTGTTACCTATTCGCAGGATGAGATGAATTTTTTGAAGAGGGTTTTATGTTTAAGAAAGTTCTTGTCGTGTCTGATGATCCGGAGACATTTACCACGGCCACAGGTGAACCCATATCCGTTGACGCAATGGCCGAGTGGGAGGATCAAAAGACTCTCGACTCTATGGTCACGTCATGGTCACGCACCGGTCTCGATGTCGAAATGCTGACACTCAATGAGCACTTTCTGGCAAGATTTTGTGCAACGGCCCACGCCGACACTCTCGTCCATTCCCTTGCAGAGGGTTGGGGAACGCTCAGCCGCGAAGCTTGGATTCCCAGCCTCTGCGAATTGAAAGGAGTCGCCTGGCTGGGAAGCTCACCATTCGGTCTCACAGCGTGTATGGACAAGGACTTGGTTGCAGCCATTTGCCGAACTCTCCAGGTTCCATCACCTCAGGGAATTTTCGTAACAAATGAAAGCGACTATCAGAACTTCGATCTGAGCAAACTCGGTCATCACCACTTCATTAAACCAAATGGAGAGGGCTCCGGAATGGGAATTGGCCCTGAAAGCCTCCGCTCCATTGACAACCCTCTGTCACCGAAGCAATTGAAGAACTTGCTGAGAGACTACCCGAATGGAGTCCGCGTTGAAGAGGCACTCCCCGGTGTGGAATTCACAACCGCTCTTGTCGGAAGTGATCCCGAATTCCTTCCCATCGCCCAAATCAGGGTACCAGATGGCATCTACGGCATCGCCCACAAACGCAAAGACGAAATGACCGAGGAAGTTCTTTTTCCAACCCTCTCCAACTCCCAAACCTCGCAGCTCGAAGAGTGGAGTCGAAAACTTTGGAACCGATTTGAACTCAAAGATTTTTGCCGATTTGATTGGAAGTGCAACCGGCAGGGAGAACCTCATCTTATCGACATCAACCCTCTCGCCGGTCTCAGCCCTCATTATAGCGTGCTGCCACTTATGTGGAAAAAAAAGGGAAGGAGCCACAGCTCACTTCTCGCAACACTGGCTCGTTCGGCCTGGGAAAAAGTAGGTTCGCGGAGTCTCTGCTACGGTAGCCTTCGCCTCCAAGCTACCCGCTCACCAAATCTCTAAGATCCGGCAAGCAGCATGCACCTCAATCGATTGCCGAGACTCTCACAGAGCTTTTAGAGTTTGGATGCAACAAGAGTCGTGAGATCGATCAGGCGTTGGCTAAATCCCCACTCATTGTCATACCAAGACAACACCTTCACCATGTTCCCTTCCATAACCGAGGTGTATTCCGCATCAACCGTGCTACTGAAAGGATTGCCATTGTAGTCAGTGCTCACCAGAGGAGACTCGGAGACAGCCAGCACACCTTTGAGGCCCCCTGCGGCCGCCTTTTTGAGAAGCTCATTCACTTCCTCGGCTGTGGTCGCCTTTTCCACATCAAATGTAACATCAACGAGAGAAACGTTCGGAGTGGGGACACGAACAGCAAGACCATGGAGCTTTCCTTTCAACTCAGGAATCACCAAACCAATTGCTTTTGCTGCACCGGTTGATGTGGGTATCATGCTGAGAGCTCCAGCACGTGCACGCCGCAGATCCTTGTGGGGCAAGTCGAGCATTCTCTGATCGTTGGTGTAGGAATGGATCGTGGTCATGAGACCCTTCTTGATTCCCAAAGCCTCGTGCAGAGTTTTGGCCACGGGAGCAAGACAGTTGGTCGTGCAGGAACCATTGCTCACAACATGGTGCTGAGAGGGATCATAGTCACCATCGTTCACGCCCATCACAAAAGTTGCGTCGACCTCTTTTCCAGGAGCGCTAATCAAAACTTTCTTGGCTCCCCCCTTGAGGTGAGCACTGGCCTTTTCTTTCGACACAAAAAGCCCGGTGCACTCCAAAACGATGTCCACACCCGCTTGAGACCAAGGAATCTCGGCAGGGTTTGGCACAGCAGAAACTGAGATTTCTTGACCATCTACAGTAATGCTCTTTTCTTTTGCCTTCACATCATGGGCAAAGGTGCCGTGGACAGAATCATGCTTCAAAAGGTGAGCCAGTGTTGACGTGTTGGTCAGATCATTGATCATCGTCACGTTCAAGTTTTTGTTCCCTTGAAGGGAGCGAAGCACACATCGGCCAATTCGGCCAAAGCCATTGATCCCAATATTGACAGCCATATCTGATAACCTCCTGAGAAAAGAATCGAGTGCAACCACTGACTATCTGCGCAACCCACCGACGTCAAGCGCTAGAAGTGGTCTCAAATCCCTTGATTGAGTCGGCGCAGCTGGAAAAGGCCAAAGCCCAGGAGCAAGAGCGGCATCAAAAAAGCGGCTGGAAGGGGGTGAATCAGTTCACTCTGGGCCAGATTTCTCATTCCAAAGCTACAGATCCAGAAAATGAGGGCGAGAGCGAGTGACACAATGACACCGGTATAAGTTTCTGCCTGCCTCTCTCGGCGCATCGCAAAGGGAAGCGCAAGAAAAACAAAGAGAAAATTGGAAAGGGGCATGCTGATCTTCTGATAGAGGTCAACCAATCTTTTTTGTGCAGAGATACCCGCCTCTTCCGCCTCTCGAATCAACCCCGCAAGCTCAAAAAAGCCCAGCTCAGTGGGCTGGATTCCTGAGCTCAAAATCCGCGGGGGTTCTGCTGCAATTTCAGAGTCAAATGTGGCATGAACAAATGTTGAGATCCGCTCCGGCCTTGCGGGATCGAATCGCGTCTCCACCGCATCACGGAGCACCCAGCTCTCCGAAGCCTCATCAAAGAAAGCCAGGCGGCTTTTCACCACGCCTTTTAGGTTGCCCCTATCGCCCGCTGTGTACAAGCTGGGGAGTAAAAGGTTGCCTGTGACCCGATCATACTTCTCGAAATGAAGAATCTTAGAGTCATGTTTGATCCAGTTGCTCTTGAGAAACATACGACCCAACTCAGACTTCTGGATTTTCACGGTCTCCACCAAACGGAGTCTCTGCTGAGCTGGTGGCACGACCCACTCGGAAAGAGCAAAAGACAACAGAGAGAGCAAAGAGCCCGAAACAAACAATGGCAGAGCAACAGCCACCACAGAGGCTCCGGAAGCCCTGGCTGCAGCAATCTCTCCGCTACGAGAGAGCATCCAAAGTGAGATGATCCCCGCAAACAAAACCGCAAAGGGAAGTAAGTCCACGAACATCTTTGGGAGTTGAACAAGGTAGTACTCGAGAATCACAGCACCCTGCGTGTCGTGACGCGGAAAATACCTGGCATTCTTCTCCAGAAAATCGATGACGCAGTACATTGCAGAAAAAAATGTGACAATCAGCAGAACAAAACGAAGAAACTCGCGCGCAAGGTACCAAAAGAGAATCATTGCTCGCCCCTTCGAGAGAGGAGAGCCGCTTTAAGAGCTCGAAAGTCTAAAGTCACAGACTCAACAAACCGCGTGGATGGTGGGTAAACCAGTCTCCAGCGGAAGAGCACCATGGCCAGAGCCAAAATCACCAACGAAGGAAGCCAAAGCGTGAGCTCCGGAGAGACAACCAGCTCGAGAGCCAATTGCTGGCAAACCTTAACCGCAGAGTAATAGATGAACATCACAATTCCGAGGCCAAGATAAGCAAATCCCGCCTTTCGCCGCGGATCAAGTAAACCAAGACAAATGCCCATCATTGGTAAAAAAAGACAAGCAAGAGGAACCGTTGCTGCCTCATAAAAGTATGTGTGGTCACGAATGTAGCGTTGGTTCGAACCCCAACTCTCGCTCGTGCGCCTCCGTTTGAGCTCCTCCAAATAGGCAGCTGGTTGAAGAGTACGGATACCAACCTCGCCATCTTGGCTCTCGCCCTTGTGCCGCCGAAACAAACTAAAAATAGAGAGTTTGAGCTGTGTGAACTGAAACACATCCCAGGCAGCCATACCCGCGGCAACCTCCGCTACGCTCTGGGGCAGTGGCCCATACTCACCACCCGAATAGGTCAGAGCCCGAGACACCATCTGCGATTCCGTGCCGCCACCCGACTCCTCAACTCCAGAATTCGCGGGGCTTGCTGGGGGATCGACCTGGACAAGCGGGAGTCGGCCAGGCTGATAGACGTAGCCATCATTGACCGTGAAAACATAGTCGGGAAAGGTTCCATCAAACTCTTTCCTCAAGGAGCCTGTCTCTCCAAGAAGAACCATATCAGACTCGTCGGCGTTGTCCGCTGCCTTCAAAGACAGAAAAACTCCCTCCAAGTCACCTTTTTCGTTTGGAATGTTTTCCACATACAAAGACACATCGACATCATCAAGTGGAAAGATATCGTTCAAAAAAGCCCGATCATCGAGCCGGCTACTGATGAAGTTTTCCAGGCCTCTGACCGTTTGCATCCAGCGAAACTGGCTCATTTGCTCCCGCGAATAAGGTTCCAAATAAAGCCCTGTGTAAAGACTGAGCACCATGGCGACAAAACCAACAACGGTTGGAGCACGCGCTAGCCTCCACAGCGAAGCTCCATTTGCCATCATCGCCTCCAACTCTCGATCTTGAGACATTCGGATAGTCACAATCAGCGAGGCCAGCAGGAGCGAAATGGGGATGGTGAGCTTGAAAATGGCAGGAAAAAGAAAAACCACAAACAAAATAAGTGTGGCCAGACCATCTTGAGAGAGAATAATAAAGTCCGCATAGGCATAAATGCGGAACACAAACATGACAGACGACACTGAGGCCATGATGACCAGGCAAAGGCTGACAATCTCTTTTGCAAAGAGCAAATCAATACGAGACAAATGGGTCACCCGCCAGTCTGTGGCTCCTCAAGCGATGAAAACATGCCCAGTGTATTGTAGCCACAGTCCACGTGCAACACTTCGCCAGTCACACCCGAAGACAAGTCTGAAAGCAGATAGGTCGCCGAAGAGGCAATGTCCTCCTGAGTCACATTTCGATGAAGCGGGGCG
>JANQPW010001059.1 GCA_028285285.1 Silvanigrellales bacterium | reverse complement strand
GGCCCCGTTGGAATGCCCTGTGGGGCGAGAGGGGCGGGTGAAATCGCGCTTTCGATTTTAGCCGACGTGCTGCTGTTTCGCCTTCGAAGGAACAGCAGGCAGAGTGTGAACTTGACTGAAAAAGAACACGTTGTGTCGGAGTTGGCAGGAGTCTGAAAGTGGCTTCACGTGCACACATGTTTGCTTCTGAGTGTCATGGACTGGTGTTGGCTGCAGGTGCTGCAAAGCGTTTGTCGGCATATCCGAAGCCTTTTGTGTGGTGGCAGGGGAGTTTCCTCGTGGAGCGGGCTGTCTCTCTTTTGTTGGAGAGTGGTCTAGCGTCGGTCACGCTTGTTGCTCGTGAGGAGCATCTGGAGCCGCTCAAAGACATACCCTTGTTTCGGCAGCTGCAGCGTCAAAGAAAATTAACCTTGGTGGCTCCTCCGATTGCAGCTGATAGTGGTCTTGCTGCCAGCTTGAAAACAGGGTTCTTCTCCTTTTGGGAGAGAGCTTCGCTTGAGGCGCGGGGGCTTGTGGTGCACCAAGTGGATCGCCCTTTTGTGAGACCTTTGCACATTCAGAGGCTTCTCCAGGGCGTCGAGCAGATGAAACAGAACGACTCGAAAGTGCCTGTTGGGATCAGCCAGTGGAGAGACACGTGCCAGCCTCCGGCCTTTCTCCCGCGTCACATTGGCTCGGCAATCCAGGAACTCAACGGCGACCAGGGGCTCAAGGTGTTGCTGCGTCAGGGGCTTGAAAGTGTTGTGGTGGATCAGCAGTTGACGGAAAGCGACGAGCACTTTGCCACAGACTGCGATGTGCCAAACGACCTGAGGTGGCTTCGCTCTTTTCCGGAGGGCGATCCCGTTCTCAGGTTTGCAGGGTTCCGGGGTGTTGGCGCTGTCGCAACCAGTGATCCACCAAAATAGCCAGACTCAATCCGGGCACAAAGAAGAGATTCTCCCAGTGGAGCAAATCTGGAATCTCAGTGCTGGCAATGGCCGACTGAGCGCTGGCCGATCCATAGGAAACCAAGAAGAAGAGATAGAAGAATGTTTTGAGATACTCAGTTTCGTCGGGACCCTGTGTTTCGCGCTGCTTGTGCCACTGCATGAGGAGTTTGTAGATGATCCAGATGGCACCAAACAATGTGGCGAGGGTGTCCCGCACGAAGTGAGACACCAGCGAGAGTTCATTGAGTGAAGTGTAGGTGAGCGCCACGCCGAAGAACACGAGCAGCAAAGCCAGCCCATACCCTGCTTCCAGTTTTGAAATGCGGAAGCTCCGATTCACGAACACTGCTGAGAGGTACAACAGGGTGATCAGAATCAATGAGTCAAGAAACACCATTGTGGCCTGGTACCCCGTTTCTCCAAGGGTGAGAAGAAGCCAGTCAGGTTGAATGGACTCAAAAACATACGACAACGCAATCTGCACACCCCGCATGAACGAGTACACAAAGAGGACATTTTGGGCGGGTGATTTTGGAAAAACAAGCGCTAGGAGAGCCAAAAAGACAGTCACGAGAAAGACCACAATGCCTTCGGCCCCAAAGGCTGCGCGGGCTCGGCCTTCAATGCCCACAATTTGAGGAGAAATGCTCGACTCGATGAGAAGAGGTGGAAGAACTTGCGGGCCAACACGATCGCTTCCGTTCAATCGGAACACAAAGCTCGCTTTCTCCGCATCTGAAACGGGCAGCGCCTCGGTGAGGGAGCGACAGATATCTTCGGATTTGCTGGCGAAGCACCGTGCGTTTCGAAACATCACAATTTCAGGTCTCAGAAACTCTTCGGAAAGGCGTTCCGAGATCCAGTCGCGTTGGGTGAAGTCAAACACATGGTTCATGCGCACGTGGGTTGTGCGATTGGCCATTTGAGCGAAACGCTCCTTAAGAATGGGGCGGAGGGGAAGACGCACACCTTCAAAAGCAAAGGGCCCTGAAATCGATCGGCACGTTTCCGACTCGAACTGGGGGTTGGCACATTGAAAGAACTCAAGATCCCAGGTGTCCACAACATGCAACCGATTTTCCTGTGAGTATCGATTGATCCAGTCGGCTGGATTGAAGTTTATCTTGATCTCGTGTAGTGCGAGAGCAAGGAGAACAGTGCTGAGGATTGCCCCGGCGGCGAGGAGAACCTCGACGGGCCGGATGGGGACCTGAGTATTCAAAAAGACCTCCGGAGGTGAGGGGAGTGTTTCGGGTGCCTCCCCTATCATATCGTCAAATGTGTGTTTGCGGCGAAGCGACAAGCAGCTTTTTTTTGTGGGCTCGTGCCTTAAGGTCACACACTCATGGGCGAGCAAGGGTTCGGGGAATTTCGCCATGCGTCAAAAACATGATCGGCGCCAGTTTTTAGAAGGGCTGAGTTTTGCTTTCAGCCTGATTCCGCTACAGGGCTGGGCCACTCCTCTTGAGACTGTTCCGGGAAGTGGCCCTCTTCTCATCACCCCGTCGGCCCAGATGTTGGCTTGGCGGCTTGATCCGGCTTTTTTTGTCGCGGTCTGGCGGGGGGCTCTGCCGTTTGCCCGGCCTGGGGTACACACCGCGACCCTCTCACGCAAACGCGAGGCAGCGTTTCTGCAGGCTCTTGTGGAACTCGTTGATGGTCCCCAGGCGATCCTGCTGCCTGAATTGCAAATGGTCTCGGCACTGTTTCGGAGTTCTTGGGGTTGTTATGTTGCGAGCGGTCAAACGGAACTTCTGCAAGACCTGAGCTCTGAGAAATCAGAACTCGTTTTGCAGGGCATGGCCACCAGTTCGTTGCAGCACCGTCGCCAGATCCAGCAAGGCCTTGTGAGCTTTGTGAGCATGGTCCATTTTGGCGCTGAGACTCTTGAAGGAGACGGCGGTTACCCTGGTGTTCCTTCCCACGTTCGGGGCATTTGGGGAGAGTCGGCGTGAACACCAAACCCCGTCAGAACCGTAACGGTCGCTCTCCACGCCTTGCTCCGCCCACTGCGAGCAACCGCGCAGGGGTTGTGGACCCCTTTGCTGGTCTCGCTTGGGATCGTGTGTTTTCAGGGGCTGGAGAGCTCCACCAGGTGAGTGAGCTTCGTCGCGAGTTTGATGTGTGTGTTGTGGGAAGTGGGCCAGGGGGAGCAACCACCGCTGCCTATTGTGCTGCTCAAGGGCTTGACACCATTCTTTTGGAGGCCGGCGCCTTTCGCCTCGCACAAGATTTCTCCCAAAAGGAAGCCGAGGCTCTGGCTCTTTACCAAGATGGTATGGCTCGGCGCACCCAAGATGGGTCCATCACTATTCTTCAGGGTGAGACAGTGGGTGGTTCGGCCACGGTGAACTGGACCTCGAGCTTTCGCGCTCCTGAGCGCACCCTGGCGCATTGGCAGAACCACTTCTCCTTGCCTGAACTCCACAACACCCTTGCTCCCCACTACCGCCAAACTGAGAAAAAGCTGGGTGTTGAAATTTGGGACACTCCCAACCCGAACAACCAGGTTCTCGGCGATGGGTGTGAATCTCTCGGCTGGCATTGGGGCTACATTCCCCGAAACGTGCAGGGGTGTTGGAACATTGGGTACTGTGGCTTGGGTTGCCCCACCAATGCGAAGCGGACAGCTCTCACCGTTCACATTCCCGAGTTTTTGGCAAAAGGCGGAACGCTTCTTTCCCATGCCTCGGTTCAAAGATTGGAGTGGAAAGGCGACCAAGTGCAGGCAGCGCTGCTGGAGCCCAACGGGCTCAACCCCCACCCTTCCGCGATTCGCGCGAAACAGTTTGTGATCTCCTGCGGGGGTATTGGGAGTCCGGCGCTGCTCTTGCGTTCGGCTGTTCCCGATCCGCACCAATTGCTCGGGCGCCGCACCTTTCTGCATCCGGTGACCACGTCCTTTGCTCAATTTGAAAAGGACATTTCTCCCTATTTTGGTGC
>JANQPW010001057.1 GCA_028285285.1 Silvanigrellales bacterium | reverse complement strand
TAGATTTGGATGAAGTGGTATTCGTAAACTTGGCCCATGAGCTGATCAAGGAAGGGAGGCCACCAGTGTTGAGACGTTTGGCGAAGCAGAGCCTCGGTTTTTTCCAAACGATCGTTGGTTTTTCCCGACTCTCTTGTCTCGGCGAGAAGGGATGAGCTTGCTGGGTTGCGAGCGAGGCATTGATCGGCCGATCCCAGCTGCCCTGCCCATTGATCGCCGTGGGGATCAATCGCCCGGAAGGGAATCAAACCGGCGTCGAGTCTGGAGATGTGTGTTTGGGTGAGGTTGTGAATGTCGTTGAGCAGTTGTGCCCTTCGGGCTGTTTTTTGTTTGCTGTTTGAAGCGGAAAAGTGAGGGTGTGATTTGACCTCGTCTGCAGAGCAGAACTGGCGCAATAGAGTTGTTGAGGCCACTTCTGAAATGGGCATTGCAGGCGTCGCACTGGTGCCGCCATGGCTTTCAAGCCGACCAGTGGGCCGTTTCACACACCCCGTAAGAGCTATGAAGAGGTGAGTTATTGCGAGTGACAGTACGCAGCAGGTCATGAACGTGAAACGGTTCGTGCCTTGAAGTGGGTGCATGCAAGGGCGCCTTCTTCTGTTGAAATGGGGCCTGTGCGAATGGTCGCAAGAGAGCCCAATGATCAAAAGTGACGTTATCTTAACACGACGCTTGGCACAATTCTTCCCAAAGCCTCTCAATGTCTTCCGGCTGCACAGCTGTCTGGCCAACGGCAACCCGAAGCCAAAACTCTCCTCGGATGCGCGTGGGGGTGAGGTAGATCCTTCCCCGAGAAATCAGTGCGCGGTGCAGATCACGGGTCTTCTCTTCTGTATCGCAGGCAAAACAAATTGTGTTGAGCTGGGGTGTGGCCAACAATCGAAAGCGGGGTTCTTGCCGAAAGCGCTGGGCAAGGTCTTGTGTGAGCTTAAGGTGGCTGCGGAGCATGTTTTGGAGTTCGCGCAAACCATAAGCTTGTAAGACGAACCAAAGCTTGAGCCCTCGAAACCCTCTCCCCAATTGGAGTGACCAATTTCGGTAGTCTTCAGGAGCGTCTCCGTCTGTTTCTTCAAGGTGATTTTGCAAATAAGCAGGATCTTCACTCAACGAAGCCACATACTCTTCCCGGTTTTTCACAAACAACACAGAGCACTCAAAATGGGTGAACAACCACTTATGAGGGTTGAAGACGAAACTGTCGCATTTGTTCACACCCTCCATCATCCATTGCATTTCGGGAAGGAGGGCGGCTGATCCGGCTAAGGCAGCATCTACGTGATGCCACAATTTCGGACACTCTTCGGCAACGACCTGAGCAATTTCACCAACGCGATCGAAGGCGGTTGAGGAAGTGCTCCCCAGAGTGCTGCAGACGAAGCAAGGAAGAAGCCCCCCGTCTTTATCGTTGCGGATCTGACGGCGCAGCGCTTCGGGGTCCATGCTGAGATCGTCGCGGGTGGGAATGCGTCGCACCGCACTGCGGCCCATCCCGGCCAAAAAGGCGGCTTTCACAACAGAAGAATGGGCCTCCTCGGACGTGTAGGCCACGAGTGGGGTTTGAGAAAAAAGGCCTTGGGAGCTTGAAGAGGCCTGTCGCTCACGTGCAGCAATCAAGGCACAAAGAGTTGCTGAGGAGGCAGTGTCTTGCAGGCAACCTGGCCAATTGAGGCCAATGGCTTGTCCGAGCCAACGCACAACCCTTCCTTCCAGTTCTGTTGCCGATGGTCCAGCGTTCCACGAAAAGGGGTTCACGTTGAGTGTTGTGGTCACAACCGCGCTGAGCAAAGAGGGGCCGCTGGTGTTGCAGGGAAAAAAACCAAAGAAGCCGGGATGGTTCCAATGGAGGAGGCCGGGCAAAATGTCTTGCAGAAAGTTTTGAAAAATCTTCTCAAGCGGGAGACCTTCTTCTGGCAGAGTCTTGGGCAATTGGGAGCTGGTTTGCCCAGGGGTTGTGTTTGGAAACACCCGCGACTTTCCGTTTTGAGTCCAGTATTCCTTCACCCAGTTGAGAACCTGATCCATGCACGCCAAGGTTTCGTCGAGCTTGTAGAGATCAGCACGGCGTTTTTCCAGCGAGCTTTTGGGTGCGGCAGACTGATTCGGGGCGGTCTTGGAGTTCATGATGCTTGGTCTTGTTGAAGTTCGCGCTTTGTGCACTCTGGCACAGGCGGAGAGCCCTGTCTACGGATCTTCCTGCAGAACAGGGTAGAGGGCGCGCACAGCACGAGCTAACGCGCGGTGGAGCCTAGGCAGTTTGTCGGGTCCTTCAATATGAGTGAAGAATGCAAGTTCAACGCCGCCATCCACATCAGGAACGCACACGTAGGCGGCAATGGCTTCTTCAGACTTGTCGCGCCACGAACTGTAACCTGAGCCCCCTTTGGCAAGGGTTCGCCACGTTCCACCCGTTAGTTTTTCAAGATGGGAAGACCCCCCGAGATTGTGGGGAATATCTCGGAGCCCATCGTACATCATTCCACCAATACCGTCGCTCATGTTCCCATAGAAGAGTGTGCGAAGATCTTCCTGCTGAAGAGTGGGGCCATCTGCGTTGCGTTGCGTTTCTTCGTCGGGTGCGGAGCTGTAGTCGACAAAGCGGGGGAGGAGGATGCTATCGCGGAACCCAACTCCCAACCTCTTGATGGCTTCCGCGAGAGTCAGAGGGCTGAGCAAGTTTGGAGAGGCTCCTTCGTTTCGAAGTTGAAACTCTTGCGAGTGGCCGCTTGACTCCGATTGAAAATCGAAACGGGCATCGTGAGCCCAGGTGTTGTCTCCGTAAAACCCACCAAAGCTTTCACCCGGTCTTTGGAGCCAATGTGTGATCATGTCGGTTGCGAGCTGGCGTCCTGCAAGTGCCTTGTAGAAACCACCAAGCATGTTGGAGCTCACAAGGTTGAGTTGGTCCATGTCATCCTCAATACGGAAGCCGCCTTCAATGACGGAGTCAGCGCCTAACTGTGAATTTGATTCAAGCCTCAGCCTGTGAAACGCAAAGGCCACGCCGAAGACCTTGGTTGAAGACCACCCCTGCACGGGGGTCTGTGCTGTATTGGTGGTCGGAGTGGTGTTCCCATAATAGTGGTAGTGAGGTGTGCCAGAGACGGTTTTTGTGTCAATGACGACAATGCGGAACTGCTCAGCGCTTTCTCCAAGCATTTCCTCTGTGAAGAAATCCCAGGTAGCAGCCACCTCATTGGGCCAATCTGGTGAGAAGTAA
>JANQPW010001056.1 GCA_028285285.1 Silvanigrellales bacterium | reverse complement strand
AAAAGGCTCATCAACGAGGTAGGCATCATAAATTCCGCCACCCGCCTGATCGGTCACGGTCTTTGATGCCACGCTGGCTGAGGGAATGAGGTCAAGTTTCACGCGCACCCCAGTTTCTTTTTGAAACTGGCCAAGCTTCTTTTGAACCGCAAGAGAGTGCCCATCTTTAAAAGACAACACCTTGATTGTTGTTTCCGCGGCAAACGCGCTAGACGAAACAAGAGCCATCGAACAGGCAACAGCCCATCTGAGGCAATGGAGGAATAGTCTGTTCTTCATTTCTTTTCTCCTCACAAAATTGTTGAGATCGCTCTACGGCACTTCATGTCCTGTGGAAGCCTGCCAAATCTCATACCAGTCTTCCCGAGAGAGCTTCACTTCTTCAGCCAGACCATACGACCTCAGCCTCTCCAAGTTGGCTGTGCCCACCACAGGAACAATCCGAGCCGGATGCGCCAAAAGCCAAGCGAGGGCAATGTGGTCAACACCCAGCCCCGCAAGATCTTGTCGCGCTGCAACACTCTCCAGACACTTCACCAAACGTTGCGTAGACGAACTCGAATCATGGAAGAGGCGGCCACCTCCCAAAGGCGACCAGGCCATGGGAGAAACACCTCGCTTCAGGCAGTGATCCAACACGCCATTGTTGAGAGGGTCAAGACACAGTGGGCTCATTTCCACCTGATTGGTCACAAGGGGGAACTTGAGCCGTGATTGCAACAGCTCCATCTGTGAAACCGTGTGGTTTGAAACGCCAAAGGACAGCACTTTCCCCTGTGTGCGCAGCTTGTCGAAAGTATGGGCAAGTTCGTCGGGGTCCACAAGAAAGTCTGGGCGGTGGATCAACAAGCAATCAATCTTTTCCACACCCAGGTTCTGCAGAGACCGATCCACAGACTGCTCCACATGGTTTCCACTACTGTCATAAGACTTCAACCGATGCTCCGGACGATTTCCAGAGAGAAGCTTGATGCCTGTCTTCGTCACAATCTGAATTTTGTTCTTCAACTCCGGGCTGCTCTTGAGGGCTTCACCAAACAGCTCCTCAACAGTGTAGTTACCGTAAATATCAGCGTGATCAAAGGTGGTCATGCCCATGTCAATGGCCGCTCGAATACGCTCTCCAACCGCAGCTGCGCTGTTTGTTTCGGGGCGATCAGCCAACCTCCAGGCTCCAAAAACCAAACGGGAAATCTGCGGACCTTCAGCAGAAAGCTGGATCTGACTCACACTCATCTTCTTTTTCCTTTCGCGAGGGGAGTGTCGGGCTCTGCTGCCGGAACTCTGTTGTAGTAGTGAGGAAGCGACATGCGCTCGATGTGGGGCAAAAGACTCTGGCCCACCCGCTCGCATTCCTCTTTGTGGGGGTAACCAGAAAAAACAAATGCCCGGATGCCCATGTCGATATAGCTGTTGATTTTCTCCAAGATCTGCTCGGGAGTTCCCACAAGTGCTGCACCACAGCCGGAACGAGCCCGCCCAACTCCGGTCCATAGCAAGGGC
>JANQPW010001052.1 GCA_028285285.1 Silvanigrellales bacterium | reverse complement strand
TTCGCTTTCTGACAACCGCTCGGGAGCGCCGATTGGTTATTGGCGGCTACACAAGTCAGGTGCTCGAGGCGGAGCTCCCGCTGAGTGCATCCGACAAGGTGATGACAAATCTTGTGGTCTGCGGTTGCTCTGCTGTGCTGAGTTTGTCGCTGGCTGTTCTATATAATTCACTGTTTTTTCTTATCTTTCTGTTTTTCCTCTTCGTTTGTGTGCTGTCTGCTTGGCGGATCTACTCGCGAGAAATTGTTGACAGAGAGACCACTCCCGGCAATGACCTTCCAGAAGTCAGCGATGGGCGCCAGGGTGAAAAAGACGCAGCAGATGCTGAAGCGAATGCAAATGCCGAGGCTGCGGCCGGGGTTTAGTAGTCTCGCAGTCGCCGCACCCTGAAGGAATGAAGGTGCAGGGTGCAAAAGAAAAAGGCAAAAGTTACGGAGCTCCTCGCAGGCGCGCGCTTGGATCTGGCCGTCTCACAGCTGTTTCATGATTTGAGTCGCAAGCGCGCCAAGCGTTTGATTGATGGTGGCGGCGTGTACCTCAATGGTCGACGTGTGCTGCTTGCTTCTCAGCCTGTTGGTGCTGGAAGTCTTGTGGAAGTCTACATCAGTGAAACAGAAGGCCATTCTCATCGCGGCTCATCGCCAGCTTTGAACTCCGCAGACCTCATAGCCGAAGAAAAAGACTTCATTGTTGTGAACAAACCAGCTGGGATCCCCTCACAGGCCCAGCTTCACACCGTGCGCGGAAGTATTATCGAACATGTGGAAAGAGATCTGGGAATCGGAGGTGAGCTGTTCCTCGTGCACCGTCTTGACAAGGAAACGAGTGGACTACTCATCATTGCAAGAAACAAGAGTGCAAAAACGAAATTCGAGGAGCTTTTTCGCAAGCACATGGTCAAGAAGCGGTATTTTGGCTTGGCCTGTGGAGTACCCCAATCCAACCGAGGAACAGTTATTGACTTTATCGTCAAAGACTCTCTGGGTCACAACCGTTACCGCATCGGAAAAGGAGCAGGTGCGAAAAAAAGCGAAACACGTTACCGAGTGGTGTCGGTTGGAGCGGGAGGCGACACGAGTCTCATTGACTTCACTCCTCTCACAGGGCGCACTCACCAGATCAGAGTTCATGCAGCACAGTCGCTTGGTGTTCCGCTAATGGGCGACAAAACCTATGCCGCACAAGTGATCGGTCACCCTCACCACAGGGCCGTTGGCCGACACATGCTGCACGCTGCGAGTTTGAAGTTTCCTCACTTCGACACCGGAGAGTGGAAGGAATATATCTGCCCTCTTCCGGCTGACTTCAAAACTTGTCTGAAAAATTGTGGATTTGCCGGTGAGATTGAGGAAGCTGGGGTTTAAGAGGGCATCACTCGGCCTGCGCTCTT
>JANQPW010001049.1 GCA_028285285.1 Silvanigrellales bacterium | reverse complement strand
AAATTGAAGATGCTTCTTCTGCCGACCGCGCCGCTGAGGAAGGTGAGTTCTTCAAGGCCGTCTTCAACGTGACAGACCAAAATGAAGTCTGCACCGTGTTCATGGCTGCCGCCAAAACGGCTTACGATGGCGCTACCCTCAAAAAGGGCAGCTGTGATCCTTCTTCCATCGCCGTTTCTGGCTTTGAAGGCGAAGTCACGGGGCCAGATGGCAACCCTGCTCCTCGTAACGAAGCCATTGCGAACATGCTCCGCGGCAATGACGGACCACCCATTGAGTGGTGCAGCGAGTACCGCGAAGAAGCTGCCGAAGGAAACGGCGATGCCGCCATCGCTCGCTTCACAGAAGAGTGTAACCTTCACATGAGCGGAGACGCAAAGGGCGAAGAGGTCTGGCAACGCCGCGACGTGGTGGACAGCTTCTTCCGATTCCTGTCTGAATCTCGCCATGAAGGCGGAGGTGACAATCGCTTCGCTGGCTTCAAAGAAGCCTATGCTGCGATTGACTTCAACAACGTTTCTGGCAACTCAGATGGAGACCTCAAAGCTCTGGCCACCTCATGGCGCGAAGTGAGCTGGGATCACCAAGTGAACCAAGCTCTCGATGTTGTGCTGGCCAATGCTGATGAGTTCAACACCGTTGTTCCTGGACTCCAGTTCCAAAACGAAGGTGTGGACATCTCTCCCAAGTCGTTCCTGGTGAAAATCTTGGAACTCACTGGAAATGGTTCGCCTCGAAGCCAGATCGAAGAACTGGCCTGTGAAGGGAGCGATCGCCTCGATCTGGTTCCTCTGAACTTGCTCGACGCCACAAATCCTGGCCGTGTGTTCCTCGACAAAGTGGAGCAGTCTGATCATCAATGGGCTGTGAAGTCGAGCGAATCAGACGACGCTGAAACCATCATCACCAACTTCATCAACGATGTGACCGGTGGAGCTGATGGAACAGACGCTTCAAAACAGCTTGTTTCAGGCTGTACTGCAATCCAACTCAAGCGTGAGCGGGATCACCTCGCCAATTCAGGCGGCGGGTTCTTCGGCGGTGGTCAAGACGATCCTTCCCGACACATTCTGAACAACCTGGCATGGAGCTTGAGTGATTCTTACCGCGGTAAGGTCATTGGCAGCATCAACCTCGGCGACCCCGATGGTGACAACGTCAGAGGCGCACTTGCTGGCGCATCTGCAGCAGATGTGACCGACGACAAAGACGCTCTCTTGGCAAAAGCCAAACAACTCTTCGAAATGCAACCTGAGCACTCTGCTTGGATGTTCACAGAAGGGATCTGTAAGGTTGACACAGCTTACTCAACCACCATCAGTGGAGCTGCCATTGATTGCGACATGACTGAAGCTGAAATCGCGAGCTTGCCTCAGAACCTGCAGCACATCTTCCGCCAAGGCGGTCATGGTGGTGAAAACGACTGGACCCCAGCCGACGACACCGAAGCCCTGCGTCACTTGACACACATGCTGTCTGGCATGCTCATTCATGAAGCCGCTCGCTATGACGAAGGCTTCCGCGATGTGAAACGCGCCATCACAGCCAACTCCAACTGCTTGCCCGACGTGCGCGTGAGCCACGATGTTGAGCGCAGCGGAGACGGCAGCGATCTTGACCACTTCAAGTTCGGACTCAACATCAATGGCCCCGTGAAACGTCGTATGAATGCTGAGGTTGACCTCGCTGTCAGCTTCGACACAGCCGACACATCTGTGAAGTTTGCTGCAGAAGACTCTCGTCTTGAAAAGCACGAAGACCTTGCTCGCACCTGTGTGTGGGGAGAAGTTCAACGTCTTGACAAAATGGTTCTTGATGGAGCCGACCTGAAAGGCAGCTTCTCTCAAGCATGGATCAACCAATGCACCGAGAACAGCAGCGGCGAAGGCGAAGATGACAGCTCGAGCAGCGAAGAAAGCGCTGACGACAGTAGCCAGGAAAACAACAACGACCACGGGTGGCACGCCATCTTCCGTGCGAAGCCTGTTGCGAACTGAGTTCAGTGTCTTGAGAGGCCCCACCAGAGGTCTCTGACTTTCGCAGAATACAAAATGCAGAATGCGCTCCAACTCAGGAGCGCATTTTTAGTTAAAACTGAGGTAAACTTTCGAGCCGAGCACGCGCTCCATCAAAAGCCTCTTTGCTTGCCGCGCTAAGTGACAGATACTCTTTGGACAACCTTTGCATAGCCTGATCACGCTTCACAGCATTGAGGTAGTCGAGCTTCAACTCCTGCTTGTCTTGAAGCGCCTGAAGATCTTTTTCCGTTGCCTCCACACAGCCCGCCATGCCTGGAAGATGACGCAAGAGGCCGATAGACTCTTCCTCAGACGTGGTCTTCAGAAGAGGGGCTTTTTCGGTTTCGTGAAGAGGTTCCCGCTGTTCGGGAAAGACCAGATCAAGCTGAAGCACAGCTTGTTTGACCTGCAAGTCTTGCAAAAGAAACGCGGGAGGGGAAAAAGACGAAAGGAAGGTCAACAGCCGTTTCCGAGCCTGCTCCCTCTCAGACCCTGTCGGCAGCTCAAGTTCCACAACAAGCTCACGACCCTTCAACACTTCCGACTCCGGAAGTGAAACAAGCGCGCCTTTGGCAACAGCAGAGACCGAGAGCCCAAGTGGACGCAGTTCCTTTTGGACCAGCCTCCTCCACTCATGAGCCTCTTTTGCACGAATGCGATCGAGAACTTTTCCAAACCTGAGGCGCTTCTCTGTACCTCCGAGGTTGTTCAGAGCCAATGCTGCAAGCCGGGCACGGCTTGTGAAATCAAGCCAGGCCAGGCGTTCCGTTTCCAGCCCCTCACAGTGCTGGGCAACTTTTCGTTGCGACCACATCACAAAGCCCGTTCCGACCAACAACAGTGGAGCGAGAACGGAGACGATCTTGCGAAAAAGTTGGGGAGAGAAGGAGGACATCGAGCCCCTCGTTAGACCAACTCGTTCCAATTGCTGATGATGGATGTGACCAGGCCATATTCTTTAGCCTCAGTAGCCGTCATCCAATAGTCACGTTCGATGTCACGCGAGACCCTTTCCAGGCTCTGTCCAGTTTCTTCAACGTACAACTCAGCCAATTTCTCACGTGTTTTGATGATTTCTTTTGCCGTAATTTCAATATCCGTTGCCTGGCCCTGAATGGTTCCCCCAATAAGAGGTTGGTGAATCAAGAGCCGACTATTGGGCAAACAATAGCGGTGCTCCTTCTTCGCCGCCAGGTAGATCACGGTGGCAATGGAAGCAGCCAGTCCGGTGACAATGATCTTTACGTCAGGCTTGATGAAACGCATAACATCGTAGATGCCAAAGCCCGAGTTCACTTCACCACCTGGACTGTTGAGAAAAACCCAAATGTCTTTTGTTGCATCTGCTGCTTCCAGACCCAACAGCTGATCGATCACCGTGTTGGCGGATCGCGAGTTGATGGCTTCCGAGAGCACAACAATGCGCTTGTCAAACAAGTGCTTTTGAGGAAGGTGTGCGAGCAAAGTGCCAAAATCGGCGCCACTTGACGACATGGGAGAGCCTCCAGAAGAAAATTTCGCAATGAAAGTCAGTTCAGTCTATCCGCACCGTTTGCCGAGGTAAAGCAATGTTCCCAAGCACGGAAAAAATTCTCCTCTTGTTTTGTGACAAAAATGTCGATATGATTTGACAATCATGTGACAATTGAAAGGATGAAAGCATGGAAACACAAGCCATGCCGGTCGTGACGCGCAAACGCACTCTCTTTTGGTGCCTGGCGCTTGGGTTTTTGGGGGCGCACCGGTTTTACCTGAAGCAGCACTTTTTAGGGTCGCTCTACCTCCTGTTCTTCTGGACTCTCATTCCCGGTGTCGCAGCCCTGATTGATGCTCTGTTACTCGCTCTTCAAGACGACGCAGAGTTTTACGAAGAGATGCAGGAACGGCCCTTGAGCGGATCTGAAGAACGCGCGGCATGAGGCAAACGGTGTTATTCACCCAACAGAATCGATGGGCTCCTCTGGGTTTCGAGCGCACAGCTCACGGAAAATCCAGCCGGGAGGCTGAGCGACATGATGATGTCCTGAATTTCTTCGGAATTGACATCAGTCACTGAACCGCGCCACTCGAACTCTACGAACAGTGCGTTTGCCTGCAGAGACCGAGACGACCAGTCGAGGGCAAACCCCTGCCGCTCAAGGTCATCATACTCTTTCTGCAATTCCCGACTGGGGTAACTAGGCGGGTGGGCCAGCACAAACCGCCCCGGCACAACTCTTCCTGCACCATTTTTTTGCTGGCAAAACTCGACCCAGATCTGTTCCAAATTGTTCACTGAGTCTGCCAAGGTTGCCCGCGGCGCCACAACCGGAGCTCCACACGACACACACAAGGTGGCCAACGCCACTTTTGATGCAGCACTCAGAAACGCAGTTCTCACGACTTCCTCTCCCTCTCTCCGGTTGGTACCTTATTAAAAAGAGAGGGGCTTCTCAAGGCTTTTTTGATAAAGACAAGGAGCCCAGTCACTTTCCCAAAAAGAAAGGAATTTCCGGGCTATTGTGGCAACTGGCAATTGGCTTGATCGAGATCCAAATCAAGGTCTTCGGTCAGGCACTCGTACAACCAGTATGTTTGCTGCCCATATGACCAACCCTCCTCAAAAGAGATGTCGCCATTTTCATTAACCTCACACGGATTGTTGATCTCACACTCCCTCCCAGACTCATTTCCTGTGTTGTTCACACCCACCACAGTTCGAGTGCCCCGTGCAATCACAGGAGAGCCAGAGGTGCCACCAATCACCTGGCAGTTGGGATCAGTGTATTTAATGGAGTCAAAAAAGGTCCACCGCCCTTCACGAAGCTCATGCACCAGGCGATCGATAGCGCAGGTATACCCTCGCTTCCAGTATCCAGAGACCACCTCTATTTCTAGCCCCGCCTCGGGCTCTTCAGCTGACAGAGTGAGAGGTCGAACCCCAAACTCAGATTCAATTTCTTCGTACGTTTCGCTCAGCTCATAGAGGGCAAGATCGGTTCGGCTCATGGTCGCATACACAAGTCTCTGGGCCCGCACCCGTCCCAACTCTTCGGCATTGGTGTCCAATATGGTGAATCTTCGCCGATCGCGTCTGTCGCTCCTATCCACGATCACCTCGTCAGGTGCGAGGAGAGAAACACAATGGCCATTGGTCAAAACCAGTGCTGCATCGCCCATTTCGCTGCTTTCGAAGCGAACCAAGCTTCCAGAACAGTTGCTCAGAGCAACGATGCCCTCAAAATCATAGTCTTCAGATGCAATGGACTCATCAAGGGTCCAGTTTCGAAAGAAAGGCCCCTCAGCCGTTGTTTGCTCTTGGCCAAGGGCAACCCCAGAAAGCATCAGCGACGGAGCCAAAACCGCGCACAATTTTATATTCACAAGAAAACTCCCTTCTTCACTATGGATTCTCATGGTGTGGCAAGCAACCAGAGCGAGAGACTAACCGAGCGGCCAAGAGTTGCCAAGAAGAGCAGGGAGGAAGCCTTACCAGGGAGCCGATTGATTCCGTGCTTCAAAGGGCACACAGGCCAAGGCGCGGAAGCATGTCCAACACAGGCGCTGGCTTGAAAGCGGGGTGTCCATAAGGGCGTCCACTTCAACCGGAAAAGTCGACTCCCGTTCACCCGATGCGGGCTGGGCAACGCAGATCACTCCGCCAGCCAAGCGAAAGTGCTCCAACCACTCGCGCTCTCCTGTGTCGCAACTCACCAGCAGCGCCGCGCTCACCACAAGGGC
>JANQPW010001048.1 GCA_028285285.1 Silvanigrellales bacterium | reverse complement strand
ACCCCCTGTTTCAGCGCCTCAAGCTGATCAAACAACTGGGAAACGCGCACCATCTGTTTCCTTCGGCCACCCACTCACGCTTTGCCCACTCACTGGGAGTGATGCACCAGGCCGGGCTGCTCTTCGATGCGATCTTTTCCAACGCCTATGAGCAGCTCATGGGCTCTGCGGCTTGGAGCGCAGTTGCCGACCTGCGGCGCCTCGTTCGCCTGGCAGGACTGCTGCACGATTTGGGTCATGGACCCTTCAGCCACCATTTTGAAGGCTTCTTGAGAGCAACCGGCACGACCTACAAAAACTGGAGTTCCACCGAGCTCAAAATCCCGTTGCAGTGGCTTCACGCCCCTCATCTCAAGTCGTTCCAGGAAAGCCCGCTTTGCCATGAACACTTTTCCTTTGGCGCCGCACACAACCTGGGTCTTCCTGAAGGAGATGTGCAGGCCATCTGTTGCTTGCTGGACAGCCGCTTTAAGCCGGGCTCAAGCCTCCTCAAGCACCTCAAACAGATCGACGCAACTTGGAGGAGCGAAAAGGCGGCAGAACCAGGATGGAACTCGCTCTTGCATTGTTTGCGAGGACTGCTTTCCAGCGACATTGATGCCGATCGAATGGACTACCTCAGGCGAGACGCACATTTTTGCGGCATCTCTGTGAGTCTCGACACCGATCATCTGCTCCGCTCCATGAAGCTCAGACGCTTTCAAGGCCGTTTTGTGATTCAACTCAAACGAAATGCGGTGTTCACCATCGAACAGCTCCTGCTCGCCCGCAAACAAATGTTCGATCAAGTCTACCAAAATCGGGTCACCCAACTCGTTGATGAGCTCCTCAGCCGCTCTCTTGATGAAATGCACAGGTTGACGGCCCTCTCTGTTCCCTCCACTATCCGAGAGTTTTCTCAGCTCCACGACCTCTCCTTGCAAATGACTCTCCAACGGCTCGTGGCAGATGCTCATGTGGGTCACCAAAAGGAGTTGCAGGGAGATCTGGCCATCAAGATGTTCCAAACCCGCACGCTGCCTGTGACTTTGGAGACACGATTCACAGAAGAGCACCTCGCCGACCGAACTCAAAGAGACCTCCGACGCGCCTACCCCACCGCTGAGGTCATTTGCAAAACGCAAAAGGAGTTCTTCAAATCGGGAAGACGCGATGAGGGTTCACAAGAGTCTGACGTGCTCTTCAGCGACTGGGGAGAACGCCGGGGAGATGACACGACCTCCCTTCAACCGGTGCGGCGTCTCTCGGAACTGATCCGAAGCTCTGCTTGGAGAACACCCCACACGCGCATTCTGGTAACGAAAAGCCTCCATGAGAGTGCGGTGCAGCGCGGTCTCGCGCAAAAACTTGAAGCCCTTGGTCTTCCGAAGCGAAGTCGTGGAAGCCGAGGGAGTGCTAATGGCCGCCGCTCATCCACCGACACCAAGAAACGAAGCACCCCCAAACGCCGCACCAAGGGAGGATCATGAGCGAGCGAAGCCTCAAGGAGCGGCTCCATGAAGTGATCTTCGAGGCTCACACGCCCAGTGGACGTGCCTTCGACATCATCCTCTTTGGCATGATCGCACTGAGCCTCGTGATCGTTTCTCTCGAAAGTGTTCACTCCGTCAACATCACCTATGGTTCCTGGTTTGACACCATAGAATGGGTCATCACTGTTGTGTTCACCATTGAACTGGTCTTTCGCCTCATGGTGATGAAGAAGCCACTCGGCTACCTCTTCAGTTTTTACGGTATTGTTGACT
>JANQPW010001042.1 GCA_028285285.1 Silvanigrellales bacterium | reverse complement strand
AGTCAACCCGTCTCATGAGGGCAGCTATGGACGCCGCAAAAAAACTCGATGTGGAACATGCCAAGGGTAAAAACGGCACTCCAGAATCCCCGCCAACTCCGCGCATTTTACTGGTGGATGAGCATGTTGTCACAGCAGAAATTGAGCGGAGCTACCTGATTGGGGTTGGCTTCGATGTGGCTCTGGCTACTGAGGCAGACGAGGCCCAAAAACTCATTGGTTCGCAGAGTTTCGACCTCATCATGGTGGACACGGGCTTTCGAGGTGATCAGGGAGTTGAAACTCTTAAGGCATTGAAATCAAAAAGTAAAAATCCGGAAGTGAAATCCATCGTGACCGGGCTCTCCTTCCCTCCTCCGTTGAAGAAGAAGGTGCGTGAGGCCGGTGCAGACGAGCTGTTCGTGAAGCCTGCGCCACGCCCTCAAGTTTTGAAGGAAATCAAAAAGCTCACGTCGAGTGCCTCGCGCAACAACGAGCGAGTCGCTCACGTGCTCAGCCTTGTTCTCAAATGGGAAGACTCGATATTGAGCTGCCAAACCCTCGATCTGAGTTCCGATGGCGTCCACCTGTCTTTGGTCAACAAGAGTCGTCAAAATCTTCAACCTCCTCCTGTTGGTGCAAAGGTCGAAATGGATATTCAGCTGACCGAAAAAGATGGCCTGAGCCGGGTGATGGGTGAGGTCATGCGCCACACCAAAGAGGGCTTCGGGGTGCGCTTCACACATCTCAAAAAGTCCGACCAGAAGAAACTCGACAAATACATGCTGCGTCATAGCCTGGAACAGGCTGCAAGCCACTACTATCTTTAAAAAATCAGTCAGGCAAAGAAAGCTGCCACTGCACGTGAACCGTTGATTGTGGTGTTCCCGAAACAGGTGAGTTGTGGCAGTTCGATGAGCCTGGTGACCGGGCCGACTCCGGGCTTCGGGGATCGCATTCCATGGCGAGGCTGAGCGGGAAGGCGCCTGAGCTCTCTGGGGAAGAGGTTTTGGGTTGGTCCGCCATTTCAGTCAGTTGCCGTGAACCATCTTTAGACGCCGGGGAAGACGTGGCTGCTTGTGAATTGGTTCGCCTTTCTGGCGGAATTTGGTTGCCCTCTCGAAGGGCAGAGAGTCGATCCACGCAGTTGTGGAGGCGCACGCTCGCGCAGCCTCCGCTGAGAAAGGGCAACAGGAGCAACACAGCACAGAGCACCTTGCGGTTACCTTGTGTTTGAGTTGAGTTGGTTTTCCAATGTCTGTGAGCCACAGAGTCTCCCTTTCTCAAGAGTCTTCGGAAAGGTGAGAAAGGGGCTCAATAAATAGGGTATTTTTCTATTGATTTTGCGGAGGTAGCAAGATGTGGTTGCACGACGGGCAAAACTGAACGTCGTTGCCACGCAGAATCGTGTTGAGGACCTGTGGCGCCAGCCCCATGTGGCAGTTGCCGCAGGCCTTGTCAACCACCCGAACAATGGGCCCATTGGCATTGCGAGAAATCTGGGAGACCCGCTTGTAGTGTTGGTTGAGCCGAGGCTCAAGTTTCTCCAAGTGCTGGTTTCGGATGCTTTCAATGTCCGCCAGCTTGCCGCTGGATTCAGACTGAGCCGTTTCCGCTTTTTTGCGCTCTTCTGCGGAAGCTGCAAGAGCTGAGGCGAGAGTCTCTTCAGCTGAGAAATAGGTGCTTTTCAGGCGTTCAATTTGCGACTCGGTGTCATCTGACTTTCTCGTGGCGTCTCGGATATCGCGGTCAATGTGGTCAACCTCTCGTTTGAACGAACGGTGCTCATCATCATTTTTTGCGGCAAAAAGCTTACCGGAGCGCTCGGCTTTGCGCTCCTCCAGCTCGTCAATCCGTTTGTACTGCCTTCTGAGCTCGCCCTCGAGAAAGGACAAGTCGGTCTTTGTTTTCTGAATGAGTTCTTCGCTGGACTTTGTTTTTTCGGCCAAAGCGGTGAGCTCTTTTTGAGCATTGCGCCATTCCATCGTGGCCGAGCCGGCTTCACAGTCTAAGCGCAGTATTTGTTCAAGAATCTCATAGTTCGGATTCAAGGTGGATCTCCTTGTGCTCTGGCCAAATCTCATTTCACCCAAAAGGCGAAGCTAGCATAGCGTCACAAGGCTTTCAAGCTTCTTGCTGCAGTGGGCTGACCAGCACAAATATCTGATTTTCCTAGGTTTCCGCCGTCTTCTCCAGCCAGAGAAACTTCAACCACACACGGGCGTCCCGTTCCCTCGAAAATGAAGCGCATGTTTTGACGGGGTTGCAACACCTCAACGCTGAATTTGCCATTGAGTTTGCCAGCAGAATCACGCACAAAAGCGTCTTTGAGATCCACGCTGCTTTCAATTTCAAAATTGTCGAAACTGATCACGCGTGCATAACCACTTCCAGCCCTCGCTTTGGTGAGGCTGAGTGATTCGGGATCTTGTGTGCTTCCGGAGGCATGCACAAACCGGCCGTTGAGCGTCCAACTCTCAGAGAGAGGGTCGAAAATGAGTGAGAAAGTGTCGGCCGCGTCAAGGCCCAAAGACATATAGTCCCAGCTCAACTCAAAGCGATCTCGTGCGTTGGGAATCTCCAAGCCTTGCATTTGCAAAACCTGCAGTGAAAGGGCTTGAATGAGATTGGCTTTCTCATGAACCAAAGGAAGACCCCACCCTGGTGAACCTTCGTTGAGACCTAAAAGCGACAAAGGCTCTTGGGCACTCAAGGTGAGGGAGCCCTGTGTGGCCGGTAGTCGCAGTTGCAGGTTGTCTTCGTAAACGTGGGCCACGATTCCTGCTGATTGGTCTGGATCAACGATTTCAGCCACCCTGTCGAGACCATAGCACAAGCCCGGAGTGAGAGAGAAAGCTTGGCTGTCTCCCGAAATGCTTGGAGGAGTTGTCATGACCTGCGAGAAGCAGTTCGCTATGGGGTTTTCTGCAATCTGTTCGGGTGTGAGGTTGGCAGCGAGTTGAGCTCTGGAACCGAGGATCGCAAACACCGATTGCAGCGAGGCTCCGAGTTCAGAATAGCTGGGATCTGTGGGCAACACGTTCACAAAGGGGTTAGCAAGAGCCAGCTGCACCATTTCTGTGTCGTTCAGTGGAGAGAGAGGAGTTTGTTCAAGCCAAAAGCCTGAGTCAAGGGGGAGGTCGAGCCCCTCTCTTGTGAAAATACCGAAGCTATCTTCGCTGTTCTTAGGCCCTTCACAATTCACTTTGCAGCGTGGTTCGCGCCGGCGGTAGGGGTTGTCTTCACCACAGGCGGCCAGCAGGGGGGAACAAGACAGACAGAGCAGGAGAATGGCGTGAATGTGGGAAGACTTCGGCACGGGACCCCCTTGGCAAAGTGAATCAGACTCTGTGAAGAGTTTAAGCCCGCCCATCCGGGTGCCTTGGGGGGAATGTTCCCATCGTCAGTTTGGTGTTTCGGGCGGCAGGAAGGGCCTGATGTCGTTGGGAGGAGACGCTTGCTCTCACGGCACTCTGTCGTCTCCCACGGGGTTGAGCAGGGAGAGAGCCGGCAGCACAAAACTGTCTTTCAGATCTTGTGAAATGCGACGATCGACAGTGCGCTGGAGGGTGTTGGCAACGCCCTCTTCGCCCTGCGGAGCCGGGTGGGGTTGAAGCCGAAGTGCAAGGCGCACAAACTCGTCAGGTTCCGACCTCAGATCCACTCCTTTTTGTGTGGGGCTATGGCGGATCTTTCCGCCTTCTTTATGAGACCAGAGCAATCCAATTTGTTCCAGCCAGCCTAAAATTTTCTGGGTTTCTGTCTTGTTCAGGCCAGTTCCACGGTTCAATTCAACGAGCGTTGTTCCCTTTCTTCCTTCTGAGAATCGCTGCAAGGTGAGAGCAAAGATGCTGATGGTGGCATGCAGAGTTTGCACGGGAGCTCGTCTGCGATCGCTCACCCCTCGTTTCACATCAATGATGCGATTGAAGGCTGCTGTGCACACCATTCCTGACAGGAGCACGAGCGAAACCAATCTCATCCACACAAAAAGAACCACAATCACGAGCGGCACGCTTCCGTAGAGTTGAACGAGCGAAGCCTCTTTGATGAATTTGGCTGTGGCATAGGAGTTGATGAACTGCAAAGACTCAAATCCAAAGGCGGCCACGGCCCCACCGAGGAGAGCTGAGCGAATAGACACCCGCCTTGCGGGCAGCACCAAATAAAGAAGGGCAAAACCGAAGATTTCCACAGCGTAGGCTGTGAGGAAACGGAAAAAGCCGGAGTGCCCACCGAGGAGAGACTCGGGTAGATACTGCTCAAACTGCGTGAGGAACTCGGTGCTTTTCGCTGTGGAAACCACGGCCACAAAAGGCGTGAGGGTGATGAGCAGCCAGTAGTTCAAGAACCGTTGCACCCAAGATCTCTCTTGCCGGACCTCCAAAATGTCATTGAATGCCCCTTCGATAGCCCCCATCAGCGCAACGACCGTCAGCAGCAATGTGAAAAGAGCCGTGGCTCCCAAAGCGCCAGTTTCCATTCCTTCAATAATGTTGATGAGGTAGCCGCTGATTGCCGAGCTCACCGAAGCATCGAAGTAGGAGGCGATCTTGGGAATGATGCTTTCCTGAATGAAGTTCTCAAGGCCGCCAAAGGCCTTAAAAAAGGTGAAACCAATGCCTAAAATAGGAACAAGCGACAAGATCAGGTGGTAGGTGATGCCGGCAGAACGTTCTCCGAGATCTTTTGCGATGGCGCGAGAAATGGCCTCTCTGAGCACAAGCAAAGTGCCGCGGCTGAAGGGACGCTTCTTTTCATTGAAAATCTCGAGTTCACGCCGAGAGGGCGCCTGCCCGATCTTCTTGATTTGGTTTAGCCATTTGTCCATGACCACAGACTAACCTGCATCGTCGACCGGCGAAACGGGGTTTTTTTCTTCCTTGTTCTCTTCGGGCTGGCTTCCAATACCGCCTTCAAAGTCGAGGCTGTATTGTTTGGGTTTTTTCTCGGCTGGTGGCGGTGTTTTTGGTGCCGAAAGGTCGGGCTTGCCGTGAGAAGAGATGAAGGCTTCAAGAACTTGGCGCTCACGGAAGTCCATTTGAACAATGCGAATGCCGAACCCGCTGATGCTCGCCGCGCCAGCTCCGTGCGCTTCAACCACGCGGGCAATCTTTGCCAGAAAGGAGAGCTCTGTTACCTCTTGGGTGTCCGGGTTCTTCAGCTCAACGGTGGCGTCAATGATCGTGCTTGAGGTTTGAAAGGGGTAGTTTTTGAATTCTTGACACAGCACAAAGGCGCCCGTTGCTGAGAGATCTTTTGTCCAGAAGGTGTAAAAGTTTTGTGTGCCAATGCTTTTGAGGTGCACTCGGAGTCTTTCCGGAATGCGCAGGTTGTCGATGCGCTTGATCTGCTGCTTCGATTCTTCACCCTTACCGCCTTTTTTAGGTGCACTCTCCTCGGCCGCGAGTGTCTCGTCATCTTCTGAGGGTTTTTTTATCCAAAAGGCCATTGGGGAACCTCTTCATTGCTATTCAAAACTGCTTCTGTCATCATCGGGTATCGTTTCCCCCCACTTGAAACTGTGCGGAAATTTTGTGCACTCACCGACGAATGGATGACGGAGTCAGCATGATTGGTTACCTCCAAGGGAAGTTGCTGCGAAAAACAGCTCACTCTGTGCTTTTGCTCACCAACGGTGTGGGCTATGAGCTGGAGTGCCCCGCTTCCACGCTGTGGAATTTGCCCAAGGCTGGAGAGCTTGCGGAGTTGCATGTGCTCACCCATGTTCGTGAAGATGCCATCCGCCTTTTTGGCTTTGGTTCGTTGTTTGATCGTGAGGTTTTCGAAACTCTGATTGGTGTGGCTTCCGTTGGGCCAAAGCTCGGTTTATCGCTTTTGGGGCCTCACACCGGTCGTGAGCTAGTTGACATCCTTTTTTTCAACGAGTCGGCTCAACTTCTCAGCATTCCAGGTGTTGGCAAGCGTAAAGTGGAGAAGTTGGTGGTGGATCTGGGGCCAAAAATCGAGCGACTTCGGGAACAGGCTCTGAGCGGGGAAGAATCAGCTGTTCCTTTGGTTCGTGCCTCCAGGGATCACACGGCGGAAAATGAAGTGGAGGAGCCTGCACTCTTCGATGACTCTGAGGCGCGCTCCAGTAGCCAAACGAAACAACGCCAGGAACGTGTGCGTGAGGCTCAGCTCTGCACCGATTTGGAGTCGGCTCTGCTCAATATGGGTCATAAAGAAAAAACGGTGCAGTCTCACCTTGATTGGATCCGTGAAGAGTGGAAGGAAGGCCGCGTGGAGGCGCAACTGGAAGCTTCGTTGCGCCACCTTCTCCAGAAACAATCTTCGAGGCTTGTGACGTCTCCCGATGCGGGGTCTTCTCGGGAGGCTTCCGATGCCTGAAGAACACATTGAGTTTGCACGTTTGGGATCTTCCACCGAAGAGACTGACCTAGCGTTTTCACAGAGCGACTCCAGTCAATGTGGAGCCGCAGCACCTGTTTCTTTGCGTCCGGTGAGTTTTTCCGAGTACCCAGGCCAAACAAAAGTGTGTGAAAACCTCAAAGTCTATATTGAGTCGGCTCGCCGCAGAGGGGCGGTGCTGGACCACACTTTGTTGCACGGCCCACCTGGTTTGGGAAAAACC
>JANQPW010001041.1 GCA_028285285.1 Silvanigrellales bacterium | reverse complement strand
GGAATGCGAGTTGCATCAAACCAATCTGCCACGGGGGCAGAGCGGCCGCCACTCCCGTTGGCGTTGTCACTGTCTCCAACACCATGGATGAGACGTTGGTATCCAAGCTTTGCCAAGCCCATGAGGCAGTTGTGCTCATTGTTTTGAGTGTCGTCGTTACCGGTCACGCAGGTGATGTAGCCATTCACTCGCGAAGCAAATTCCTCGGCCTGCTGATTGATGGCCGCATTTGCCGGATCAATACCGACTGTTTCTTTCATGCCCTGCAGCATTCGGCTTGCAGGGTTCATGGGAATCCCAAAGGTGGTATCGAGCTCCACGTTGTTGGGGTCGAGCTCAGCAGACATACCAATTGTCGTGTAAGAGCCAGGAGGCATTGGAGCTCCGCTCGCAGACATGGGTGGAAAGTTGAAGGGAATGGTGGCGCCGCCTCCAAGGTCCACGCAGATCACAGCAGATTGGTTGATCCCACCTGTGGAGCCCGAAACGGCGCACCCTTCTGCAGCGAGCGCTTCTTCCCCAAACAGTCGGGAAACATGGGGAAGCATCACCATGCCCCCCACAGCGAGGTAGCCGGCTCCAAAGAGGTCGCGGCGTGTTACGGGCGCACCGTGGTGGGAATGAATGTTTTTCTGAGAATCTACGATTTTGCGAATGATGTCTCGTCTCATTTGTTCATGACTCCTGCGGATTCGGTTTCGTTTCTCAATATGTTGTGAAATGTGATGATGAGAGCGCGGCCGAGCAGAGACTGATCAGCACCCCTTCGACAATTTGTCTCCCCTGATCTTGTTGGTTCACGCCCATTTCGTTCATGTGTGCGGCAACATCATTTTGGAGAGTGTCAACGGTTGCCACAAGATCGGTGATGAAGGGCGAGTCGGAGTCAATGGCATTGGGATCCATTCCCCAAAAGTTCTCGGCAATGGACTTGCCAAGGTCTTCAACATTTTCTGGTGTGAACGCAAGGCTCGGGTCAGACTCTTCCCTCAGTCCGGCGCTCCATTGGCACGAAGCCGCAGAGTCTAGTTTCACCGACAGCATGCAAGCATGCGAGGCCAGGTTCATGGAACCAACGATGTGGGCAGCGATGTATTTTTCAGGATCGTTGGTTGTGGGAAGGTTGCCAGAAACATCCTCGAAAAACTGGCCAAAGGTCCTGCCGTTGTTGTTGTCAATACGGTCTTCGTCTTTCACGCAGGTGACCACGCCAATAGACGATTTCAGCTCTTCGTAGTTGCGGACGGCTCGCCTGTCGAAGTTGAATCCTTCCAAGTCTTGGCTGCCTGCTATGGCTTCTTCGGGCGGAGCGTTTTGGGGAGCGACATCGCCAAAGGGG
>JANQPW010001032.1 GCA_028285285.1 Silvanigrellales bacterium | reverse complement strand
GAGCGTCTGCGGGCGGTTGTTGCAATCACGAGGCGATGCTGTGCGACGGCTTCTTGCACAGTGGAAAAAACCTGAGCGCGCTCAAGCAGAACCTCTGAGCGCATGGCCATGCGGCGACTTTCCAGAGACAAGTGGTCGCACTGGGGGTTGACCAAACGAAGGTCGGAAAAACCGAAGTTTCGCATCACGCGCGCGACGCTGCCAATGTTGCGCTCACCAGTGGGTTCAACCAGAATGATTGCGGGCTTTTCTGTCAACAGCCTCCTCCATTTTTGTTTTGTGGTGTTGAACGCTTGTTTCAAACACTTTGAACCGCTGAAGTAAAGAGCATTTCCATCGAGCTGCGGTGTGGTTGATTGGGGTTGGCTGGGCTAGAATGCCAGGGTGACTCTATTCAGCGAGGGAGGCCATCTGTGCGTTTCGGCTCTATTGTGCCAATGGGTTCGGTTGCATTTTTTATGGCTTCTTCAATGGCGACTGTGAGCTGTCGTGCAGATGAAGGCCGGAGCCCCGACGAAGCGCCTGAGAATGCTTTCAATCCCGAAAGAGGGGGGAGCCCAACGGAGCGATCCGCAAATGTGCTGGCTCCCCTGGATCAGTCTGTTTCTGAACCCTGCGCCGTCACTGTGGCGGAAAGTTCACCAGATGGTGGAACCAGTAGTTTTGAGCTGGTTGGCGCAAGCGATTTGCGGCTGGTTGAAGTCTTGATCCGCGACCCACGTGGGACCACGTTCCTGAGAAGTAAGCTTCAGCTCTTTGAAACAGGGGTCTACACAGCACAGGTGGAAGATGAAAGCGGTCGGCTGTGTTGGACAGGAATCGAGGTCGTTGATCTTTCAAAAAACTACCGTCTCAGGGTAGATTTCAATTGAAATCCGAAGCGTCAACCGGGGTTTTTCCAATGGCGTCTTTGCGGCTCAGCTTGATCCGTCCGGTGCGGTCAATTTCAATCACTTTCACCAACACCTCTTCTTTCTCTTTCACAACATCTTCAACTTTGGCCACGCGCGATGAGTCAAGCTGAGAGATGTGCACCAAGCCCTCTATTCCGGGCTTGAACTCGACAAAGGCACCAAAGTCAGAGACTTTTTTCACAACTCCGAGGTACACCTGTCCAATTTCAGGGTCGCTGGTGAGGTACTGGATCATGCGCTTCGCCTTTGCGGCTGACTTGCCATCGGTAGAGGAAAGGCTCACCACGCCAGAGTCGTCGAGGTCAACTTTGCAGCCTGACTCAGAAACGATCTTCTTGATGTTCTTGCCACCGGGGCCAATGAGATCGCGAATCTTGTCGGATTTGATCTTGATGCGTTCAATGCGAGGGGCGTAAGGGCTGAGGTCTTTTGCCCGAGTGATGCGTTTGGCCATCTCACCCAAAATGTGCATCCGGCCTTCTTTGGCCTGCTCCAATGCTTCTTCCATGATTTGCAGAGACACACCTGCAATTTTCATGTCCATCTGCAACGCCGTCACACCACGCTCGCTTCCGGCGACCTTAAAATCCATATCGCCCAAAGCGTCTTCATCACCCAAGATGTCTGAGAGAATCGCGAAGTCTTTGCCTTCTTTGATGAGACCCATGGCAATTCCAGCAATGGGCTCTGTGATGGGCACTCCAGCGTCCATCATGGACAGACTTCCGGAGCACACAGAGGCCATAGATGAAGAACCATTGCTTTCTGTGATTTCTGAAACCACACGGATGCTATAGGGGAATTTTGCCTGGGGAGGGATGCAACCTCTCAAGGCACGTTCAGCAAGGTTGCCGTGGCCAATTT
>JANQPW010001029.1 GCA_028285285.1 Silvanigrellales bacterium | reverse complement strand
AGGAACAGCTGTTTCTGTGGCCATGGAAGGGAGCCGTTCCCTTGTTTTGGAGCTCCAAGTTCTCGTGGGCTCGGCAACCTATGCCAGCCCACGCCGAATAGTTTCGGGGGTCGACGCCAATCGATTGGCCATTCTGGTGGCTGTTTTGGAAAAGCGCGGCGGACTCAATTTTTCTCAAAACGATGTGTTTGCGAGCGTGGCCGGCGGCCTTCGTGTGAGCGAGTCGGCACACGATCTCGCCTTGCTGGCTGCTCTCATTTCTAGCCACCGCGATCGGGTTCCACCGGCTCGCACTTGTTACTTTGGAGAGGTCAGCCTCTCCGGTGAAGTGCGCCCCGTTCCCCACACAATGGCCCGCATCAAGGAAGCCCGCCAACGCGGTTTTGAGCGCATCTTTTTGCCGCAGCACAGTTTTCAAAAAGAGAAGCAAGACATCTTGCGGGAGATCAAAGGCAGCGCTGCGGAAGTGGAGCTCTACCCGGTAGCGAATGTGGGGGAGCTCATGCAACACGTCGGGCTGGGCTGATCTGTCCACAAAAAGCGGCAAGAAATTTCATTTCACGACCTTCCAAAATTTGATACTCTGAACTCTGAGTATTTGACATTGGGAGTGTGAATTACCCAACCATGTGGATTAAAAGAGAAATTGAGAACATTTTCCCTAAACTTGAACACGAGCAGCCTGTGCTGGTGCTCACAGGAAGCCGCCAGGTGGGGAAAACTTCCTTGCTCCAGCACATTTTGCCAGAAGCCCAGCTGGTGAGTCTTGATTTGCCTCGGCTCGCAGAGGAGGCTGAGTTTTCGGCGGAGACTTTCCTCGGAAAACTCTCGACACCCTGCATCATCGATGAAGTGCAGTATGCACCAACCTTGTTTCGAAACCTCAAGGTGGCGGTCGACAAGTCTCCAAAAGAACGAGTGTTGTACTACCTCACAGGCTCTGAAAAGTTTGAGCTGATGAAGGAAGTCTCTGAAAGCCTCGCGGGGCGCTGCACTGTGGTTGAACTTGAGAACCTGAGCCACGCAGAACTTGAAAAGCATTATGGGAAGGTTTCTGAGGGAGAAACCCTGCTCAAATGGATCTTTGAAGGAGGCTACCCCGACCAACATGTGCGGTCACTCGATCCCGTGCGGTTCTTTGAGAACCTCACAGCGACGTATATCGAACGCGACGTCAAACGACTTTCAAATGTTCAAAACACCCGAGACTTTGATCGCTTTCTGCGACTGGCTGCACTCAGAAGTGCTCAGGTGCTCTCCATGAACTCGATCGCTTCCGATCTGGGTGTGAACCATGGAACGATCAAAAACTGGCTCGGAGTGCTTCAGGCGAGCGGTATTGTTTCATTGTTGGAACCATGGAACAGAAACCCCAACAAAAGGCTGATCAAAACCCCAAAACTCTATTTTCACGACACAGGGCTTCTGTGTAGCCTGCTCGGATTTCAAAATGCACGAGACATTCTCACAAGCCCCCTTTTGGGAGCCCTTTTTGAAACCCATGTTTTTGGACAGCTGAAGCGCTACTACTCCAATAGGGGGCGCCGACCTCGTCTTAGCTATTTTCGAACCCATGACGGCGGGGAGATCGATTTCGTCATTTCTTCAGGAACTGAGGCCACTCTCATTGAGTGCAAGTGGTCCGAG
>JANQPW010001023.1 GCA_028285285.1 Silvanigrellales bacterium | reverse complement strand
CCCACAACCGCGACAAGAAGGCGAACGAGGAGAGCTCACAGTGACCATGTCCTGGTCTGGAGAGGAGCCTGATGTTGATCTTCATGTCATTGAGCCTGGCGGAAAAGAGGTTTACTTTGGCGATCGAGCTGGAGACCTCGGCTACCTTGATGTGGACGACGTGGATTACGAAGGGCCAGAGCACTACTACACCTACCCCAACAAAGACACTGAGGGAGTCTTCCAGATCTTCGTGAGAAACTACTCTCAGCGCACTTCCCCATTGGTTTCTCTCAACATCAAAACCTGCACCGACAGCCGCAACTATCGGCTCTCTGCGCCCCCCAGTGGCGAAAAAGTCGCCGTTCCCACTGTCAAAGCCATTAAAGACGAGTCAGGGAAAATCACCTACGAACTCTGAGCGGTGGTGCGAGAGAACCGGCTCAACCAACGTAGCGATAGTCTCTCAGACCCACCTTTTCCACAGGTTCAGCCAAACTTCCGAAAGAGGCTATCTCACCGCTCGGTTTCACTACGCTGTCCACACCAGGGTCAATGGCACATGGCTCCGCTTGCAGAGAATGCAACGCGTGCAGACGCTCGTATTCACTCACGCTGAGTTCTCGATCGAAACCCCGTGCCCCCTGGCCAATGATCTTTCCGGCGTGTTCACAGCCGCCGCCAAACACACCAGAATACACTCGTGCACAAGCGCCGCTTCCATAGCCAAAAAAGATCACACGACGACCCACCAACTCCGTCTGTGTCTCCGAAGCCCCTTTCAACACGCTTGCCAGACAAAGCGGAAGTGAACCCGAGTAGATGTTTCCAATTTTTCGAGAGAGAGTCAGTCCTGGCTCAACTTTCTCTTCAAAAATGCTACGAAAATCAGAGCTTTTTCGAAAATCTGTTTCTTTTTCATTTCGCTGCTCTTCTGAAATCTCTGACACATCTTCAAAGAAAGGCAAAAAAATGCGCGCTGCCATATACTCAGCCATTTTTGGAAACGGAACATGAAAAAGAAACGCCGCTGTGTCGGCCAGAACATCTGAGTCTGAAGCCTTGAGTTTCTGTTTGAAATAGTTATTGCAGTGGTTCTGATAAGCTTTCTCCACAAGGTTTAAATACACCCCCACAGAATGTTTGCCATCTACCGTTGGAGTGTCTTTGAACAAAGGGCGAAAGAAGTCACGCTCATCTGCAGAGGCCACAGCCATAGGAGTCGGATCAAGGGTTACCAAGGAAGGATTCTGACACAGCGCAAAAGCCACTGCTCCGGCCCCCTGAGTGTATTCGGCATTAGACTCTCTCTCATACCGAGCCACATCAGACGACACAACCACCACATACTTTTTTGAGCTCATACCAGAACGTAACAATGCAGTCGCATACTCAAGCGCATAGGAAGAGCCCACACAGGCGAACTTCATTTCAACATTACAGATATGAGACGTAGAACCTGGACCACCTTTTGCCAGGCTGGGAATTCGCTCCAGAGCGCCGAGTAGGTAGGCCGAAGCACTTTTCGAAAAGTCCACACCTCCTTCAGTGGCGAAGATGAGGTGGCCAACATCCTGCAATTCAATGCTCGACTGTTCCAACAGCCTCCGAACGGCATTGGCAGCTAAGGTCACAATATCCTCATGCGCATCGGGAACCGCCATTTGAGAAAGGCCGATTCCCCGGTTCACTTTGGCAGTGAGTGCAGCTGCATCACCATCTGTGAAAACCAGGGATCGCTTTTGAGCCCACTCTCCATCAAAAGAAACAAAGGTTCTTGGTGTTGCGTACGCAACGGCATCGATTCCAGTATTCATATGTGATCCTCATGTCTGGTGATTTTAGGCAAAAGACTGATCGGCCTTCTTCACAATACGCGATCTCCCAACGGATGAGGCTTTTGGAATCCGACTGTTACATTTTTTCTTTGCTGAGTGGCGGCCCGACACTTCTCTAAGTGTAGAGGTCAAGTATTGCCCTCGATCACTTCGGTATTGAAAATGACTCTCAGTTTCAATATAGTCCCAGACTCAGCCACCTGAATGGACTGAAGAGGAGTTTTCGAGTTATGGCGTTTTTCCGATTCACACGAAGTAAGCATCGAAAATTAATAAACTTTACTGCAGCTCACTTGATGGCAGTTCTGTTCGCTCTGTTGGCAGGGACCAGCTCGGCCTGGGCCGCAGAACTCAACGTCTACACCAGCCGGCACTACAAGGTCGATGAAAAGGTCAACAAGCTCTTTGAAGAAAAGACGGGCGTGACCGTGAACAAGCTTTTTGTCAAAAACGCCACTCAACTCATGGAACGACTCAAGCTGGAGGGAAAGTCTTCGCCAGCCGATGTGCTGATTCTCACCGATGTGGGAAACCTAGTGAGAGCTCAAGAGTCCCAACTTTTCCAGCCTTTGAAGTCAAAGATCGTGACCGAAACAGTGCCCCAACGCTTCCGAGACTCCCAAGACTTGTGGACCGCTCTGTCTGTTCGAGCCCGTATTTTGGTTTACCACAAAGACCGTGTGAAGCCCTCTGAGCTTTCGTCTTATGAGAGCTTGGTGGACCCTAAGTGGAAAGGGAGGCTTCTCGTGCGCTCTTCAACAAACATTTACAACCAGAGTCTTGTGGCCTCACTCATCAAGGCTTCCACGGTTGAAGATGCCCTCACGTGGTCTCGTGGTATTGTTGCCAACATGGCGCGGAAACCCGAGGGGGGAGACACCGATCAAATTCGTGCCGTGAGCAGAGGCGTGGGAGACGTCGCTATCGTCAATTCTTACTACTACGCCCGTTTGGCGGCCTCAAACAAAGCTAAAGACAAGGCAGTCGTGAAAACCGTCAAGCCTTTCTTCCCCAACCAAGCAGGGCGCGGAACCCACGTGAACATCTCAGGAGCGGGAATTGTGAAAGGCGCGAAAAACACGGATCAAGCACGCCAATACATTGAATTCCTATTGACACAGGAGGTTCAGTCCCTCTATTCCCTGGAGAACTTCGAATATGCGGTTCACCCACAGGTAAAGGCCTCCCCCCAAGTTCAGAGTTTTGGAGATCCCAAATTGGATCAGACACCCTTATCAAAGTTTGCCACACACTCATCCCTTGCAGTGAAAACACTTGAAAAATCAGGGTGGAGATAAGTGTTTCCGCTTCTTGCGCTTTGTCTCTGCTTGCTCCTTCTTGCACCAACGCTGTTTCTTGTTGTGAGTGGACTGAGCGAAGGTGCAGAGTCGCTTTCAGTCTTCACTCACCTCGCTGAGACCTTTCTTTGGGAATACCTCTCCAACACAGCCCTACTTGCCACAGGGGTTGTGCCCTTGGTGCTGCTGATGGGCGTTGTTCCTGCGTGGCTTTGCACGCGTTTCGACTTTCCTGGAAGAAGTTGGTTAGAGAACCTCCTGATTCTCCCCATTGCCTGCCCCACCTATATTTTGGCTTATGTGGTCACCGACGTTTTCCAGTATGAGTTTGAGTCTGTCCGCAGCCTGCCTGCTGCCGTGGTTCTTTTTGCATTCTCTCTGTTCCCATATGTGTACATCCCCGCCCGTGCAGCCTTTTTGGAACGCGGCCAAATCCACTTTGAAGCCGCACGAACGCTAGGATACGGAAGTGCCGCAGCCTTTTTTCGAGTTTCCCTTCCACTCAGTTTGGTCACCCTATTTTCAGGTGTTCTGTTTGTGGTCATGGAAGTGGTTGCTGACTTTGGCACTGTTGAGCACTTTGCCATTCTCACTCTTTCATCTGGGATCTATCGAACCTGGTTTGGTCACGGAAGCCTTCCTGGCGCCATTCTCATTTCGTTGATTCTTTTGCTGGTGATGGGAACACTTTGGATGCTGCAATCTCGCCTGAGGCAAAGATCGCAATTCCATGCGGGAGCCGACACACGAGAGGTTGTTTTTGTTGCTCGGGAGACTTTGGAACCTTGGAAAGCTATGGCCTGCACGATTGTGTGTAGCGTTCCTTTGATCGTTGGTTTTGTGTTTCCCGTAACTCTACTCATGGCTGCGGCAGCAACCTCGACCGAGAGCTTCGAGTGGGGGCGCCTCCTCACAGTGGCAGGGCGGAGCGTGGCTTTGGCAGCAGCCGCAGCCACGCTCTGTTCCATTGCGGGCTGGGTACTGTCTGCAATGAGCCTTCACCGCTTTCACTCGAAGCGCCTTCAAACGATCGTCGACCACCTCATCACCTGGGTGCAGGGTGGTTATCTCATTCCGGGAACCGTCTTGGCGGTGGCCGTGATGTCACTTGCGCAGATGTGGGGCAAAACAATCGCCGGCGAGTTTTTGCCTCCCATCATTGGAACTGTTGCTCTTCTTCTCTACGCCCACACAGTGCGATACACAGCCATTCCAACAGAACACCTCCGGGAAGCGCGAAAACGCCTCCCCCAAGCATTGGTGGAAAGCGGTCGCACTATGGGCACCTCCTCATTCAAGCTCGTGCTGAGAATCATTCTACCTCTCATGCGACCCACCGCTTTCGCGGCGGCAGCACTTGTCTTTGTGGACGTCATGAAAGAGCTTCCTACCAACATGCTCCTTGCCCCCTTCAACTTTGAAACTCTTCCGGTGATGACCTACAACTTTGCCTCCGACGAAAGGCTCTCGGAGGCAGCTCCGGCGGCACTGTTGATCGTTCTTTCAGGCCTTGTGCCGGTCTTCATTTTGCTCCGAGCCTCAAAGATGGGACACCACCACCGTGCATGAACTGAGAGAAGTATGAATTCGCAAACCGGAATATCTTTGCAAGGGGTAAGCTTCAGTTACAACCAAGAAAAGGTGGTTGACGGTGTCAGCTTTTCTTTAGCCCAGGGTCAGAGGCTCTCTCTTTTGGGCCCCTCGGGTTGCGGTAAAAGCACACTTTTGCGGCTGATCTCCGGCCTCATCAAACCCAGCTCAGGGCAGATCTGGCTTGACCAAGTTCAAGTGGCCGCTGAGGGAGTTCACGTTCCTCCAGAGAAACGAGACGTCGCTCTGATGTTCCAGGAGTACGCTCTGTTCCCCCACATGACGGCCCTCGAGAACATTCTCTTTGCAATGAAAGCCGGTCGTTCACGCTCTCAAACCCAACGGGCCATGGACTGGCTCAGTTCTGTAAACCTCTCCCACCTTGCTCAGATCTCCCCCACAAAGTTCTCGGGTGGGCAAAAACAACGCCTGGCGCTGGCGCGCGCCTTAGCTCAACAACCACGACTGCTCCTTCTCGATGAACCTTTTTCCGGTATTGATGCCCCTCTTCGCCATGAAGTTCGACAAGACACACTTCGGCTCTTGCACGAAAACCAAATCACTTCCATCCTCGTCACGCATGACGCCGAGGAAGCGAGACTGTTCGGGCAAAACGTTGCTGTGATTCACGACGGCAAACTCGAGCAGTTTGGACCACACCCAGAACTTCTCAATGAGCCCAGCAGCCTTTATGTTGCTCGACTTTTTGGTCGCGTCGAACCCGTGCTCGACCCAAAAGGAGAAGCCATCACACGTGCGCAGCTTGAGCTTTCGTGGGGAAAGCTCGGTCAGACACCTCATGGCGCTGCCAGAGGCGATGAAAACAAGACTTTTGCTTACCTCAGACCAAGTGCTCTCATTCCCGAAGAGTTCGGATCCTTTGCAGCAACTCGCTATCAAATCCGTATCAATTGCCGCACCCTTCAAGTGGAAAGATGCGGTGGAGGATACCGACTGCTCCTGGAGAGCGCACCGGCTGTGGGAGCACCACCGCTGCGCTTCCTTTGCGAGCTTCCCCATTGGGCAAAGTCGGGAGACATTGAAAGCCCGAGCCCAGAATGCACAGACTCTTCCTTTCGAGGCTGGCTGTTAGACCCCAACGAACTGCTCTTCTTCTGAAGGAAACGGCTCACAATCGCCATCACTCCAGAGCCGAGAACAGGTCCTCAGCCATTTCGGCAAATATTGTGCTCAAACCCTTGAGCCCCTCCTCAGAGACATCGCAGGAGCAGCCCGCGATGCCAAGAAGGTCGCTCAGAGCACGTGCCTTGCAGCCATTGATCCAAAGCGTTGCCTCAACATCAACTCCCTGCAGCCCATCACCCTCTTTTCCACTCATTCTCTCATCCTCCAAAATTCCACGCACAAGCTTCGTGATTTGTTTTTTTAGGGACAACTTGAGAGAAGATACCGTGTTCGGAAGAGAAGTGGGGCGGGTGTTTCAAAACTGATCACTTCTTGAAAACCAAGGTCAGAAGTTCAGCTGAGAGAGAGCTGCAGAAGTGCAGTGGAAGACCTCAAAAGCCTCGGCGTTCTGGCAACCGCCGCGAAGCGCCCCACGATAGGCAGCCAAACCCCGAGCCGCCCGATCATAAGAAATGTGGCTTGTTTGACTGGAGTGACATTCCAGAGCCCTGATTTTAGTCTCCAGGGTCGCATCAATGCTCACGCTC
>JANQPW010001018.1 GCA_028285285.1 Silvanigrellales bacterium | reverse complement strand
CAGCGGATGCGTGGTTTCAACAATTGGCCGCAGCAAAGCCTGGAGCAGACATGCCTGGACGTCTCTTCCGCTTTTGCTCTTCCAAGCTCTGGCTGTGCTGCTGCTCTGGCGGCGCTTCATTCACCGTGGGCAGAGGTTTCGTCAGTCACAGAGTCGGATTCGGCGCCCATAGCCTTCGCTGGAGCATGACCCTTATGGTCATTGCGCTTTTGGTGAGCCTTCTTCATCTGTTCACCGGCTTTTTTAGTGCTTTGGCTAATGCTCTTGTACATATCGCCACTGCGCACACTCACATCACCGCGAAAAGGCCCATCATTCCAAGTGAGATGAGAAACGTGTTCATTCTTCTCAATAGAAAGGACCCATTTGGTTGAGAAATTGTGAAGCGCCAAAAGTTGCAATTTCTCTCTTGATTCCGTCTCACACGCAGCCTTCAAACCATCGGTGAGTTCAAACCCATGCGCGGCAACCTGGATGCTCATCACTCCTCCTTCTCACAATGCGTCTTGACACGACACTTTGTTCCAGTGGTCACAAAGACCAGCGAACACGCTCAGCGTCGAAACCGAGCTGAATCTGCCGTACCTCCTTCGAACCGGGTCTACGATTATACAACTCAAATAGAATGTAAAGTAGACAGTCAATCAAGTTTTGCCGAAAACATCGCACCAACACATCGGGGAGGTACGTGGAAGGCGACTGCATCACAAAATTGCGGAAGGTATCCCGGTGTTGGATGGCGCGAATAAAAGAGTCTGCCAGAAAGCCGCTTTCCTTAGAAATGTAAAGCCCAGGTCCAAACATCTCTCTCAGGCGCACGCGGGTGGAGTCTATAATGGCATGCCAATCGTCAAGCTTTTCCAACAATGCCGCCTGGTGAAACCCCTTGACCACGCCATTGGCCCATTTGAGATCATTTTGAATAGCGCCCACTGAAACGTCTGAAAGCTCGCTCCGACCAATGGAAAGGTCATTGCTGATCACACCCTGGACGAACAACTCAAACAAGGACTCGATCACGTACTCTCGGCTCACGCTGGTGTGCGCCTCCAACATGGCCAGATACCGCGGCTCCTCTTTGATGAGCTGAATGAGATCGGAGGTGTAGTCATCGGTGTCAATGGAAGTGGCAAGAGGGTGAAGCTGAATCTCCTGAACACGACGCATCGAATGATCAAAGCGCTTCACATCTCTTGCATGAGAAAGAGCCCTCTGAAGCAGACTTTCCAAGCTCTCTCCCAAGGGAAACTCACCAACGGGAATGTCTTCTTTTTCCTGAAAGTTGAGCGTGAGCCGATCATAGAGGCAGAGCGACTCGAGAACCTTCCGGCTCTGCAAACACAGCACACTCCACAGTTGGGTTGGAGTGTAGAGTTTCTTTTCGACAAGTAGAGTTCCAAAGCGAGTAGACTCCGACACCTGGCCAGCCACGTCAGAAAAGGTCTCCAAACGCATGCGACCAGCACGGTAGAGAATTTCTCCCAGTCTGTCGTCAATAAGGGATGATGAGGTACCGCAGACCATACCCTGCCAAAACCTCACCTTCTTCACCCAATTCCCGTCTTCAGGTCGCGGCTTGAGCACAAGCTCACCACTGGCAGACCTCTCGGAAATTTCAAGGATCACTGAGTTGATCGAGCTGCCCGGCACCTCACCTGAAAACATAGCTCCCACCCCTCTGCGCAATTGCAAGTTTTGTCAGGTCCACACAATTCTCAGCTGGCTTCATCTTCACTCAGAAGGTCTCTTGTGTTCACTGGACGAACCTTAGACTCTTTGACTTTGATCCTGGGTTCCTCGGCATCAAACATAATGTAGGCCAGACGCTCTTCATAGCTCTTGTTCTCCCATTTAAGAGATCCCGCGTTCTCCCGCGTGGCTGCCTTTCCTGATTTGGGATCGTCAGGCTCTCCCTCCTCATCCACATCAGGAACACCCTCCAAACTCTCAGCCACCAAGTCTCCGAGCTGCGGCTCGTCTTCCTGGGTCTCGGAAACCTCTTCCTGAGGAAGCTCGCTCTCGTCAGCAGAAAGCTCCTCTTGGCCACCTTCCAGGGCTTCTAGCACGTCGGAAGGTTCTGGCTCAGGAACTGCAGGCCCACCTTCAAGCATCTGCAACGCGTCCACGTTTGCATCAGCAGGTGCTGCCAAGCCTTCCAGCATCGATTCATCGGTATCGGCATCGGCAAGATCAGGAGCAGACGCTCCATCGAGAGCAGCTTCCACCAAAGAGTCACTCACGCCCGCAGATTCATCGAGACCTTCTTCCGGTAGCTCTGCTCCTCCCCCTTCCGATGTTTCAACGAGGGAGGGTTCCTCTTCTGCAGAGAGTGTTTCTGCACCATCGATCACATCATCAAGTGCAGCATCAAGACCAGACTCAGCCTCCAGCTCTTCCAGCCTCGCCTGCTGCTCAGCCTCCAATTCCGCAGCTAATTCCTCCTGTTGCTGAGAAAAGGTTGCCTGAGAGGCAGCCACATCTTCCGCTGAAACATCGAAATCAAGGTCGTCGGAGCTCATGTCCATTTCCAGGTCGAGATCTTCTCCGATGTCATCGAGAGCATCTCCCAAAGGCGCTTCACCTTCCCCACTGAAACCCTCCAGGGAGTCTTCCTCGAGCCCGGCTTCAGATCCAAGACCCTGCATTGCTGAAAACACCGCCTCCCGCTCTTCAGGAGCTCCAGGAATGGGATCTTCAGGCTCTGGAAAGTCAACCTCTTCTGTGAGTTCAGCCTCGAGGTCACTGATGTCAACGCTTTCTCGCGCCACAACATCTTCCCCGGCACTGGCTCCAGAAACCTCCTGAACCGTGTCTGTGGTTTCCGTTTGTCCTGCCGCTGGCCCAGCCTGCACCCCTTCTGCATACTCGTCTTCCAGCATTTGCAGGAAGCGCTCTGCCTTCGGAAAGTTTCCAGCGGCCTCTTCCAAGCTCGTTAAGGCCGCATCACGCGCCGCAGCGTACTTTCCACTTGCAAAGTGAGCGAGCGCAATATTCAAATGCAACCGGTGGGCATGCTCAGAGCTGTCGGGCTCTTTGAGAGCCAGCTCGTAGTATATGTGAGCCTCTTCAAACTTGGCTTCTTCTTTGAGCCTGCGAGCATACTTGTTGAGCACGGGCACCATTCCCCTCACGGTGGGGCGTTCCTGCTCGCCGTGAGGAGCAATCACCTGCGGTAGAACCGAAAACGCTTCTTCGATTCTGTCGAGCTTGTCGAAGACCTTTGCCCGAAGCCTGTGTGTGTCGCGCAAAACCATGGGACCATAGTGGGGATGCACTTCGCAGACCTTGAGAATCTTCTCGGCCTGTTCGAGAGCGTCTTTCCATTGACCTTTCAGCGAAAGTAT
>JANQPW010001013.1 GCA_028285285.1 Silvanigrellales bacterium | reverse complement strand
ATGATTGCAAGCGTCTCGGTGGCGCAGCTGTAGGAAGTTTTGAATGCGGTGTGAGTAGGCGCCATGCGGGAATGTGTCCAAGTGTTCAAAGGCCTGCAGCTTGAGATTGAGGGCCAATGGGATCATTCGGTCCCACTTGAAACCCGCTCGAAGCTGTTCCAGTTCTGTGAGCGTTGTTTTGGTATAACCCTCTTTCCAAACAAGAGCCTGGCGGACAAGTTTGATGAACTCCTCTGTCTTCACAGAAGGGAGATCGCTTGGCATCAGTTGAAAGCCTTTTGATTCTTCGTATTTTGAAAGGATCTCGTCAAAGCCACGTTGAGATTTCGACCTAATGGTGACCAGGTCAGCGAGTGCCAGTGCAAAAAATTGGATGTCGGTTGCAGCGGCGATCCCGTCCAGAAAAAGACGCTCCAATTGTGGCCTTGAGTCAAAAAAGTCCACAACTTGTTGATGGTGTTGCGGTTCAATCGAAGGGTGGCCCAAAAGGGCTGCAAAGACTTTTCGCGGCTCACTCCTAAGGAAGCTGGAGTAGTTCTCCACTTCAATTGGGAAACGACGGATTCCCTTCATCCAATTGGAGAGGGTTCTCTCGTGGGGAATCTCGTACTTGGGGTTGAGATCGACTTCTGCAAGCTCAACCCACCTCAGTTGTTTTGAAAACAAAGAAAAAAAGGGATCAGACTCTGCCGCAATTCGCCGGCATGTCTGCACCTTGAGGCGTTCGGAAACCTGTGCATCCACTTCTTCCCTTTGAGAGTGATGCCGAGCATCAGATTTGGGGCCTTTCCAAGATATTTCGCAGCTCCAGAGGAAGAAGGAGATCAACAACACGGGTGTGAATTTTGCAATGTGAAGCCTGATCATTATCCTGTCATTCTACCACAGCGGCTTGCGGAGCGAAACACCTACGGCTCCGCAAATTCTTCGATCAGCGCGCCGGTTTGCAGTTTCCACAGTTTCGAGTAGACACCGTCTCGGGCAACCAGCTCTTCGTGGGTTCCCACTTCAACCATGTCGCCCTGTTCCAAGACAATGATCTGATGGGCATGGCGGATGGTTGAGAGGCGGTGAGCAACCACCAGCGTGGTCCGGTTTTTTGACACCCGCGCCAAAGACTTTTGAATGGCCAGCTCCGTTTCGTTGTCCACTGCGCTGGTGGCCTCATCAAAAACTAGAATTTTCGGG
>JANQPW010001012.1 GCA_028285285.1 Silvanigrellales bacterium | reverse complement strand
CAGCACGTGTGGCGTTGAGTGCGTCTTCCACGCGGGCTTTCTTCTCTTTCATTTCGGTTTCGGTGGCAGCACCCACACGGATCACGGCCACACCGCCGGAAAGCTTGGCCAAACGCTCTTGGAGTTTTTCTCGGTCGTAGTCGCTGGTGGTGTCTTCGATTTGGCGGTTCAAGGTTTGAATGCGCGCCTGGATGTCTTCCGTTTTGCCCTGACCATCCACAATGGTGGTGTTGTCTTTGTCGATGCGCACCCGCTTGGCCACGCCAAGGTGCTCGAGCTCTGTGTTTTCCAGCTTCATGCCAGTTTCTTCAGAGATCACGGTGCCGCCCGTCAAAATAGCGATGTCTTCGAGCATGGCTTTGCGGCGATCACCAAAGCCAGGAGCTTTCACAGCGGCAATCTTCAGGTTGCCCCGCAAGCGGTTGAGCACCAAAGCAGCGAGTGCCTCACCTTCAATGTCTTCGGCCACAATGATGAAGGGCTTGCCGGTGCGAACCACTTTTTCCAGCACAGGAACGAGGTCTTTCAAAGAAGAGATCTTCTTTTCAAAGAGCAGCACATAGGCGTCTTCGTAGTTCACTTCCATGCGCTCTGGCTCGTTCACGAAGTAGTTGGAGAGGTAGCCGCGGTCGAACTGCATGCCTTCCACAACTTCCAAAGTGGTTTCCAAGCCTTTGGCTTCTTCCACCTGAATCACGCCTTTTTTGCCCACTTTGTCCATAGCATCGGCGATGAAGTTGCCAATGTCGGTGTCGGAGTTGGCAGAAATGGCACCCACCTGGGCGATTTCTGTGCGATCGGAAGTGGGTTTGCTCAACTTCTTGAGTTCTTCGGTCACGTTGGCAACGGCTTTGTCGATGCCGCGCTTGAGTTCCATAGGGTTGTGGCCTGCAACCACAAGCTTCACACCTTCGCGGTAGATGGCCTGAGCCAATACCGTTGCTGTGGTGGTTCCGTCACCGGCCACATCAGAGGTTTTGGAAGCCACTTCTTTCACCATTTGGGCGCCCATGTTTTCGAACTTCTCTTCGAGCTCAATTTCTTTGGCCACGGTCACGCCGTCTTTGGTCACCAGTGGGGAGCCAAAAGACTTGTCGATGGCCACGTTGCGGCCGCGGGGTCCCATGGTGACTTTCACAGCATTTGCCAAGGTGTTCACGCCATTGAGGATTTGGCGGCGAGAATCTTCACCAAAGTTGATCATCTTTGAAGCCATTTTCTTTTCCTTCTTTTTAAAAAATCATTTTGAGTGGAGTGCGAAATCAATCATTCAACGATTCCGAGAATGTCTTCTTCACGAAGAATGAGGTGTTCTTCGCCGTCGACTTTCACTTCAGTTCCGCCGTATTTGCCAAACAGGATCGTGTCCCCAACTTTCACTTCGCTGGCTTTCAAAGAGCCATCTTTGAGAAGCTTGCCTGAGCCCACAGCCACAACGGAGCCCTCAGAAGGCTTTTCCTTTGCGTTGTCGGGAATCAAAATTCCGCCAGCTGTCTTGGTTTCTTCAGGAATGCGTTTGACCAGCACCCTATCGGCCAAAGGACGTACTTTCATAAAACCTCCAAACAAGTGAACCAGGTCTAGGCTTTTGTTGGCGCCAAGACCATTGGATTGATCAGATTTCGCAGCAGCCGTTTTCTGCTGGAATGAGGGGGAAGTTAATCAGGGGTGAAGGGGTGTCAAGGGATCGCTGTGCTCTTTTTTTCAAGAGGTGAGATCACCTGAACAGTGGGGGGCTCTCCAGGTGTGAATTCAATGTGAAAGATGTGCTCAGGAGTGCGCACAAAAGCCATCAAGGAGCTTCGCCGTGGACCAGCTGCTCGGGGCTGAGACAAAGCCTTTCTCTTCTGTTGAAGAGATTGATATGCAAAGATAATTCTTGAATTGATCACTGTCGATTCCACTCTCGATTCGGTTTTGGCGTCGAGGGTGAGCACCTGCCCCAGACGCTCGGCGCGTACGAAGTGGTCGCTGAGCTCAAAGCGCCAGGCTTCCTCCCCTTCTAAACCAAAGACCTCGAGCGTGCTGTGCTTTCCGCCGCGCATGATGAAAGAAACCTGCATCGGAAACGGCAGGAGTGGAAGAATGCGCTCAAAATCTTTTTCATCGAGCGAGGCCGCATTCAAAAGTGGCCTCCCCAGTCTTTTCATGAGCTTATCTGCACCCCGGCGTTCTTTGGCCAAGGAAGAAACCAGCTTTTTGGCTGTTTGTGCAGCCGATGATGAGGGAGCCGCCCGTGCTGGCGTCACCATCGGTAAGACAAACAGAAAAGGAATGATGGCTCGGCTCTTCATGGTGGTGCCTCAGGCCCCGACAAAGCGCCCTTTGGGTTG
>JANQPW010000980.1 GCA_028285285.1 Silvanigrellales bacterium | reverse complement strand
TTCGAAAGCCTGGCTCGTCGGCCCCACAGGCTGAAATCAGAAGCAATGAAAGAAAGGAACCATAGAGGCGCAGCGGCCGTTTGGGCTGCTGTGGAATGTTCATGTTCCGACCCTCCCTGTGCGTTCAGACAATTATCGGCATTCTGAGGCACAGTTTTGCGAAGGGGGTGAAAAGACGTGCCGGTGGTGTCGTGGCAGTGACTCCCGCGGCACTCTAAAGTGAGGTTCTCTCATCTTCGAGATCAAAGAGTTTGCCCACGATCGGCAGGTCATGCCGTTCGAGCCACATCACACCCAGGCAAAGGGAAGCAGCAATGAGCATTTGGAGGGAAAGGAACCCGCCGTCGGCCTCGCTGAGCACAAAGCCCAGTTTGGTGCCGTGGGCAATGAATGCTCCGATCATCACGGCGAAGCCTAAGAGGGCCCCTGTTGCCGAGTACTTGTGGGTCACCAATAAAAACGCGGCTGCGGCTTCTATGATTCCAATGATGATGCGTCCATGGGGTTCCATTTCGAGGGTCGTGAACACTTCTTTTGTGCCTGGGTTTCCTGAAACCTTGGCCCACGCTGCCATAAAAAAAACTGCGCTGAGGGCAGTGCCCAGAATGATCGAAAGAATTTTACTCAAGCGGCCTGTTACTTTGTGCATGAGCGCTCCTCCTGTTTTTGAAAGAGGTCTTCTGCTGAGAGCTCCTTGAGGTCCTTATGGCCCATCGCAGCACAGATTTCGTAGAGGTCCTTCTCGAGGTTTTTCACGTAGTAGTAAACCCTTTGCGCTTTGTCGACCACGTCGAGGCCATGCTCGAGGTGAGGGTTGTGTGTGGCAATTCCCGTGGGGCAGCTGTTGCTGTTGCACTGCAGGGCTTGGATGCAGCCCAATGCAAGCATGAAGCCCCGGGCTGTGTACACCGCGTCGGCACCCAGGCAGAGGGCGCGAATTTGAGAGCCGGGATTGATGAGTTTGCCGGAAGCAATGAGCTTGAGGCGATTTCGGACCCCTTTTTGCTGAAGATGATTTTGCACAAAGGGCAGAGCACTAAAAATAGGAACACCGAGGTCGTCCATAAAAGACTTGGGCGCGGCCCCCGTGCCACCTTCTGCGCCATCGATCACCAGGTAGTCGGGGAAGCGATCCTGTTCCATGAAGGCATCAATCAGCTGAACAAACTCTTCTTCACGCCCCAGGCACATCTTCACACCCACGGGCAGCTGGCTGAGGTCTTGCACGCGTTTCACAAACGCGGCTGAAGACGCAGCGTCGACACATTCGGCATGAGAAGAGGGCGACAAGAAGTCTTGTGTTGGGCTGATGCCGCGGAGCGATGCGATTTCCGGTGAAATTTTTTCCTGAGGAAGGAGACCCCCTTTGCCGGGTTTGGCCCCCTGAGAAAACTTGATCTCGATCATTTTCACAGCACCGAGAGAAGCCACTTCAGTAAGCTTTTTTTCATCGAGCTCGCCCGACTCTGTGCGCACGCCGAACTTGGCAGTGCCCATTTGAAAAATCAGATCGGCGCCCTCTTGAAGGTGGTACTTGGGAAAACCTCCTTCGCCGGTGTTGAGGAGGATTCCCGCTTTGCGTGCCCCCCGGCTCAAGGCCATCACGGCCCTTTTTCCGAGGGCTCCATAGCTCATGGCACTGATCAGAATGGGAGAGTGCATGGTGTGTCTCTTTTCAAGCCCGCGTTCCTCACCAAATGTGAGGGAAAAGGGAACGATCTCTTCACGCTTCACAGGAAAGAGTGAGTGGCGCAGCAACAGTGGCTCGTGGGGAAGGTCACGAACACTGCCAAATGCAGAGGATGAGTCAACGTTTTTGGCTTTGCGGTACACCTCTGAACGGTCAATGCGAGTGAAGGGGCGCTCTTCTGTGTCTCCTGAAAAAAGGTACTGCCGCAATTCCGGTCCAACGCTTTCTGTGAGGTAGCGAAACTGGGCGATCAGGCCATAGTTGGCAAGGAGTGTGTGGGGCTTCTGCACGTGCTTGTAGAACAGATTGAGAAGTGCGAGCAGAATGAAAGCGACCGTGAGAAAGTGGAAATAGAACGAAACGTAGTGGCCAAAAGCAAAAAAAACGGGAATGCCCACAACAATTCCGGCGTTAACGGTGCGAGACAGGGCGTCTAAATTGACAACAAGTCGAGACTCCATTTTATGCTCCTGTGTTGGCTCGTTTTGGGGCGGAATCTGAGCGCACGTTCACCACGCTGAGGTCTCCTTCGAGCACTCCAACGAATGGGCGAGTCGTGTCAAAAAGAGACATCACAGTTTTCATAATGGCCGTGATGGGTACGGCAAGAAACATTCCTGGAATGCCCCAGATCAAGCCCCAAAAAATCAAAGACAAGAGCACCACCACGGGGTGGAGCTCGAGGTTTTTGCCCATCAAGCGTGGCTCCAGAACATTTCCGATGGAAAACTGAATCAGGCCCGAGAACAAAACAATGGTGAAGGACTGCCAGCTAGGGCCAAACTGCAGCAAAATGACCGGAAGCGGCAGAAGCACGGCAATGATCGACCCCACATTGGGAATGAAATTCAGAACCACCGTTAAGATGGCGAACAGAAGAGCAAGGTCAACGCCCATGAACATATAGAGCAAGCCTGTGAGCAGACCAGTCAGCAAACTCAGCACCGTCTTTGCTCCTGCGTAGAGGGAGATCTTGTTGAACATCTCCTCAATGAGGGGAATGCGTTTGGATCGCCGCGAGCTGCTTTTTTTCTCTCCCAAGAGAAGAAACATCACAAAAATGATCACCAAAACGGCATTTCCCAGAATTTGTGTGATGGAACCGGTGACATTTCGAGCGTATTGAGCAAAAGGGAGGCTTGTGAGGCCATCACGAACGGTGCTTTGGTCGAAGGTTAACCCCAAAGGGGTGAGCTGTTGATTGAGCCAGATGGGAAACTGTTTCAGCCTCTCCGCGTAGGCTGAGGTGCTGCTCGCAAAGTCGGCAAGGGAGAAGGAAACAAGACCAAAGAAGGCGGCCGAAAGCAGGAGAGCCAGCAACATCACCGAAGTCATGGCCACGGTCACCGACAACTTCAGATGTCTTTCAAGAAAGTGTGCTGAAGAGCGTAGGGAAGCATATATAAAAATGGAAAACACAAAGGGAATGAAGAGTGGTTTTGTGTAGATGAGCGCCTGTGTTCCGAGAAAGAGACAGATAAAGACAAGGCAACGTGCGGAGGTTCTCAGGTTTCTTGAGTCCATGGGCCATGGGTCCTTTTCAGAATGCAGAACGCTAGAAGGGAGTTTTACCATGGGGTGAGGAACAGGGAAAGCCATAACCAGCGAAGTATCCTTCTCTTTCCGGCTCCTCAATCTCTGATATCTCCTCGGCAATTCTTTCAACAAACTGCGCCAATTTGACTCTGTGGAGTGAAGGAATGGTCGATCGAGGTCCGGCACTGAAGCCGTATGATCTTTCTGAGCGTGTGCTAAATGGGCCGCGCTGAAGGGGAGGGTCTCGTGGCACTCAAACATCCATGGCATGGCACGCGCCGCATCTTTCGGAGTGAAGATGAATCTGCCGACGAGTTATCAGAAGATCTGAAGCTCGAAGCCGTTGAGTTGTTGGAAACTCTGACGGTTTGGTATTCCGAAATGGGCGGGGCACCTCCGGAGTCCGGAGAAGTGTCGGATGAACAAGTGAACGAGGTCTTCCGCGCACTGCACACCCTCAAAGGGTTGTGCATGATGGGCAATCTCGAGGCGCCGGGAAAGATCCTGCACGCCTTGGAAGACCGCATTGATTCTGTGCGATCTCAAGCCGAAACTTTTTCTCAGGAGATCTTCGATCAGCTTGGCGACCTCATCAAAATCCTCGAGCAGTTCTTCGCCTTTTTTCCCGATGAGGTCCCGGAGCTTGTAACGGAGCTTTTTGACGAACACCAGCAGCGCTTTGGAGCGGGAGGCGACAGAGGAGAGCCTGGCTCCAGCGCACCAGAGCCCCAGGCTACAGAAGCACCTGAAGTGGAGACTGAGCCTGAGTCGTTGGTTGACGACTCCGCTGCTCCAGAGTCTGAGTTTGCCGATGAGGTCATGGGGTCTGCTGCAGCGGCGGCCACTGAAGAAGTGGGTTCGGAGAGTGGCGGCGGAGAGGAGATCTCTGCTGAAGCGGGTGACCCCGACGACCCGGGCGAGGTGGACATCTCACCAACTTCAGGGGAGTCGATCCGTTTTGCGGAGTTTTGTGGTCGCCCCGAAAACATCATGGCTGCCATCTACTCCGGGGAGGAGTTTCCCAGCAGAGA
>JANQPW010000977.1 GCA_028285285.1 Silvanigrellales bacterium | reverse complement strand
AAGCGTTCTCAAAACAAAGGGAATTCACCGAGTGCACCGGAGCTTTTTGGCCTCTCTTCCAAAAATCTCAAAGTACTACCAACAGCTGCTTCCACTTTTCCCCCTAGCCACGGAGTGCCACGATCTGCGCTCATACGACCTGATCATTTCGAGCAGCAGCAGTGCCGCCAAAGGAGTGATCCCTCCCCCTCATGCTGTCCACATCTGTTACCTTCATTCACCCATGCGCTACGCTTGGGATATGCAACGGGAGTATTTCCCCACTCCCCCCCGTTTTTCAAACCCAATTGCGCTTCTGCGTGCCTTTTTTTTGATGTTGCTGCGGGTTTGGGATGTCTCCTCCGCAAAACGCGTGGATGTCTTTTGTGCCAACAGTTCATTCGTTCAAAGGCGGGTTCAGCTCTATTATGGACGCGATGCTGAGGTGATCCACCCTCCCGTTGACTCCAGCCGCTACCTCAATTTGCTGCAGCGACGCAAACGGAGGCAAAACACAGTGCTTCTGTTCGGAGCATGGACTCCCTACAAAAAAATGCACCTCGCACTCGACAAGCTTCTTGACCGTGGGTTTCGCGTCGTCTCCGCTGGAAGTGGCCCGCTTTACCAAGCCGCAAAAAAGAAACACTTTCCCAACCCGAAAGCTGGTTTCGTTGACTCCCCTTCCGACGAAGAGATCCTACAACTCTTCGAGGAGGCTCATGTGCTCGCCTACCCAGGAGTTGAAGACTTTGGAATTGTTCCCGTTGAAGCCATGGCAGCAGGAGTGTGGGTTGTTGCTCCTTCCCGCGGAGGCACTCTCGAGACCGTCGTGCCCGGCCTCACTGGCTTTCACTTTCCGGCAGGAGACCATGACTCTATGGCCGATGCTGTGCAAAAAGCTCTCCAACAGGAATCACCCGTGGAAAGTCCGGAGCTCAGCGATCATCTGAGCCGTTTCTCAGCTGCCAACTTTGATGAAAAACTCCGTCAAACTGTGGAAAACGCCACAAGAGACCGGGGCTCTGCTTCATGAAGCTCTATCGCAGAAACACTCAAGAAAACCTCATAAAAGGCTCCGTCGACCTCTGTGTGGCCGCGGTTGCCTGGCTCCTCAGCTATTCCCTCCGCTTTGTGGTGGAGGTCGTAGAGGTCACCAAAGGTCACGACACCTTGGAACGCTACGCTCAATTGATTCCGCTGCTCTGCATTTGTTATCTGATTGGGTTTGCCACCCTTGGCATTTACACCAGCACCCTCAATCGTTCCCGGGTGTGGGATGAAAACTTCCGATTGGCAAAGGCCCATGTGTTTTCTTTTCTGATCTTTGTGGCCTGCGCCTATTTTTTCTTTGATCACCGCTACAGTCGTTTTGTGCTGCTGTTTCATTTTGTGATCACTCCGATTCTTTTGCCTTTCGGCCGGAGCCTGGCTCGAAAGACCATCCGCCTCAAGCGAAGACTCTCTCCACCCAAACCTCTCGAGGCAGTGTTGATGGGCGAAGGTCCGGTGAGTGACCGCATTGCGGAAATGATCCTCCAACGAAAAGACTGGAACCTACACCTCGTAGCCCGTTATCAAGCGGCAGACTTGCAGAAGATGAATGAACTCCTCGAGAGAGGCGAAGTGGATGTGGCCTTTGTGTCCACACACAACCACAGTGCAGATTGGGTTGAATCTGTTTTCTCGAACATTGGCAACACAGTTACGGAAATCATCTATGTTCCCGACTTTGGAACCCCGACCTTTCTTGCTCCGCGAACCACTCAATTGCAAGATCTCACGGCTGTTGTTCTCAACGGTTCGGCGCTGCAAGGATACGGCCCCCTTTTGAAAAGGGCCTTTGACATCGTGTTTGCCGCTTTGTTTGTGTTGGTGTTTTCTCCTCTTTTTGTGCTGTGTGCCCTCCTCGTGCGCTTGAGCAGCCCAGGGCCTATTCTCTACCGACAAGAACGGATGGGACTTGATGGAAAAACCTTTGAGTGCCTCAAGTTTCGCGGCATGCGCGTGGATGCCGAAGCCGGCACGGGCCCCGTGTGGGCTCGCAAAGATGATGATCGCACCACGACGGTGGGAAAGTGGCTGAGGCGCACCAGCCTCGATGAAATTCCTCAGTTCTTCAACGTGCTCCGAGGCGAGATGAGTGTGGTTGGGCCGAGACCCGAACGGCCCGTGTTCGTTTCTGAGTTTCGCAGCAAAATCCCGGGATACATGCTGCGGCACAGCGCCAAAGCCGGAATCACCGGCTGGGCCCAAATCAACGGGTGGCGCGGCAACACCTCACTTGAAAAGCGCATTGAATGCGACTTGTGGTACCTGCAAAACTGGAGTTTGTTGCTCGACGTCAAGATTTGCCTTCTGACACCGCTAAGAGGGCTGGTTCACCCAAATGCCTATTGATGAGACCATGGATACAAATGTGCTTTCAGGATCGTGTCACAGCTCTCAACGGAGAATGTTCTGCCTCAAACCCAAAGACTCACCTGCCTGGTAGCCATCGGAAAATAGGAAGACAGAACCGGTGACTTCATGTTTGTTGTCGCTGCCTTTGTTTTGCTGAAAGATCTGCTGCAACTCATCAAAGGCCTTTGGCCCATACCAAACGGCGTTGCTCCATTCGTGCACTTCGAGTCCGGCACGGCTCGCCGCTGCCAGAAACGAGACGGTGTGATGCCGAGTTGTGTAGTCTTTGTCGCCCCTATACGAACGAGAAAAGCTGGGGAATCCTGCAATTTTCATGCGCAACATCTTGTCTTCGTGAAGACGTGAAAAACGCTCATCAAAATCACCCGACATGGACTCATGCTGGGATTCGTCACTCAGTGTGTAAGGAAACAGATGGCTTTTTTCTTCCTCCTCAGAATTCCTCAAAACCAAGTAGGAGAAAATCCCACTGCCATCAAGCACGCGAACAGAGTCTGGCTTCGCCTGCACCAATGCACTCTGTCCACGAAGAAAAAAGGACTTATCCTGCTTGATCTTCTTGAGGTCAACGAGGACTCTTTTCAGCGTTGATTGGGCAACTACCCTCCCAAAAAGGTGATTGGATTCACCAAGAAATCCCTCCATTTCACCCGAATCTCCAGGCGACACTCCGAGCGAAGCAATGATCTCTCGCAGGGGATAGTAAGGACTCCCCTGACCCTGAGCTGAGATTGCAAACCTCTCCCAGGCGGGTTGCTCAACCGAAGCTGCCTTTCCGGAATGGAGAGAACCATAGAATCCTGGCCAAAAAGGGTATGTGTCCCATATGAGCCGCGGACGGCTTCCGTGACATTTTTGACAGCTCGAAGAGTCGAGGTCGAGCTGGGGTCGCTCACCATCAAACCTAAGCCCGGCAAAGATCCGACGCTTTGTTGCAGGGTCGTATTCAGCCATTTCAATAGATTGATTTGAAACTCCCTCTCCATGGCCGGAGTACGTGAAGATGAATCTCCCGCGATCAATTGAAAAGATCACGCGCGGCAAGTCAAAGCTCGCATCCTGCGTGGATCGCGATTGATAAGCAAAGAGCACGAGATTGGCAAACTTGTCTCCAGAGCTAAAGTCAACACCACTTTCAACAGCCTCTTTCAGAAAGTCTTTCTTGCTCGTCCAAATGTGAGGATCTTTCTCAAGTGCAGCCCTGATCTGGGAAATTCCGAGAGTGTTTTGCAAGGGCTTCGGCGAATGCAGCACACTGCCAATAAGAGAGCAGCTGATTGGCCCACCCAGCAACGCCAACACTGTCGCAAGGGAAATCTGCAATCTCGCACGATACAGTAACTTCAAAGAGGCCTCACAAAGAGTTTGTTGCGAAACACCAGCATTTCTCTTTGAGTGTCACCCAACTCACGAGTGGAGACCAGGGAATGTCAGAGTTCTGCCACGCAACCGCTTTTCTTTTTTTCTGTTCGCATTGGTGTGCAGACTCACAACCAACCTAGAACTTAAATGTATGATTTAACAGGTATTTATTTTCTTTCTTCACATCCACTTATTTTCGAGATATTGCCGGCTTCATGAAAACCATTCGGAGGAGCATCCCGATGACTCGAACCCATTCAAACCCCTTTTCCTTGATCTTTTCAGTTGGACTGGCTTTTGTGCTCGCTCTGAGCACAGCCTGTGGACCCACAGACCCAGATGGGGCCGGCGAACAGAACTACGGCAACAACCCCGCCATTGAGCCCCTGGGGGAGAACACGCAGCGGCTGGAGCATCACGATTATGGTCCCCTTCTGTTGACCACCCTTCCCCAGTTTGAGGAAGGCGGCAGTGAGATCTGGCCCGACTCTCTCCACGTCAAAGTTGAGTATGGTGCCAATCAGGTGGCGAAGTTCACGAATTTGAAGTGGGATGGGCGTACCTTGCGTTGCCCCTGCCGTCGTTACGTCTCAAATGAGGTTTCCATCACATACCACCACGATGGTGAGGTTGAGCTGGGCTTCCTCACTTTGCCAAGCTCCCAAGACACCTTGGGTCTGTCGAACGGCTACCACGCTCCTTTCCGCCTGAAGTCAGACCTGCGCTTTCCCAGCCGGGTTTTTCGCGACTACCAAACGGGGGAAACCTACGACTACAACATTGTGTTCCACAAACGCGGTTCGGTTGGGGGCCTTCCGACCACGGCTGCGCTTTTGGTGCGCAACCGTGAAAACCCACAGGTGGTTCATCGGGTGCCTCAACTCCGCTTTGTTCGCACAACAGGCAGCTGCAGTGGCCTCTACAACGGAACAAGCGCACAGGGCACGGAATTTAATGTCTCTTACACCTGCGTGGGCCAGCCGTCAGGTGGACTGCTGAAGATAGGGCCCCTGAGCGGCTCCTAAGACAGCTCTTACTCCCACTCAACACTACTCATAAGGCCTCTCATTTCTTTTCCGGCGCGGGGCAGGCCTTCTCTGTCTTTTCCTCTTTCTCTTTTTGAGGAACATGCAACTGCGAGGGATATGCCTCTCCGAGGTATTTCCCTGCACACAGCTCTCGTGGCACCCAACGCATCACCAGACCCGCAGTTCCCGAGGTTTCAAAGACATAGGTCGTGAATGAGCCCATGCCTTCGATGTTGTTCTGGTCCACGGCCGATGCAGCGGATCCTGTGGGGTAGAGGACATCTGCAGATTGCACGAGAGCAGGGCTGTCGAGGTCAAAACGGGTTGTGAAGTAGTTCCCCAAATCGCTGTATTCAATTCCACCGGAAGCAAACCTGCGTTCGAATTTCGCGCCCTCGGCAACACTCTTCCACGACTGATCGCGTCGGTAAACAAATAGACTTTCTGGGCTATACCCTTTCGCGTAGACATAGCAGCGCTCGGGAAGATGAAGCCCTTTGGCAATGTCTGCCAAGCTCACGCGAGAATTCGCTGTGCTGGTGTCATAAACCTCCAGGGCCATGTTTTCGGCAAAGCAGCTGAACTGGTCGTCACCGCTCAGACCTTCACAGCTTTTTGCGGCAGGCGGAGCTTCGGCTAAATGCAGGGCTGTTTTTTGGCTTGTCGTGGTTTCACACTTCTCTTCTTTCTTCTTTTTCTCTTCTTCAAGCCCGAACAAAACTTTGCAGTTCGACTTCAACGAAGTGCGAACAAGATCCGCTTGCGGTGCCGACTGAGAGCGCCAAATTCCCTTGCCAGATTTTTTGTCTATCTTTGCCTCAATCAAGGTCTTTTCGATCTTCTCTTCAGCAAAACAGCTTTCTGAGCCTCCAGTCTCCGTATTTTCCATAGCGCAGGTGACTAGCATCTTTTCTGACTCAACCGGCTCCTCATTGAGCCCTTCATAGGTGCAGGAACCTCCAGAGAAGGCCCTTGGCTCTTTGTTTTCATGCTTAATGAGCCCAGAGCAGGAGCCTTTTTTGCTGCTAAAATTGTCAAAACAGATTTGAAAACTCCGAGAGGTGTTGATGAGGTGAAGGGTGGCTCCGACTGGTTTAGTGGGAGGAGTGGCCGCATCTTGAAGCGCGGCACCTCCATCCGTTAGGCCACATCCTGCTGCGCCCGCAACAAAGGAAACAATCCCAATGAGCACTTTGTTGTTTAAATTCCACGCCATCAAACGCTCCTTTGTCTAACCCCCACGGAAGGGAGGATCAGCACTGCGTCATCATAAAGACCTTTGAAAGATCTTCGGCATTTGAGCCTCAAATCTGTAAAGGAAACCCACTTGCCTCAAACAAAACAGACTGTTACATAAAAGACAGAACAGAACACCAGGAGAAACCCAAATGACCGATCGCGTGAGCCGGCGCATTGCCACTCTCAGGCATTGGGACACACTCTGTTGGCCAAGCCAATGACCACAATTGGCACACTTCTTGCTTATCGAGCTCCGGAACAATGAACCCAAGCTTTTCGGAGATCAACACGATGAAACATTTGTTGCCCATTTTGGTAATCGCTACTATTTCAGCCGTTTTTGCCGGCTGTACTCAAAGCAATGAGAGTCAAACCAAAGCTGTGAAAGGGGACATCACCCGTTTGAAAAGTCCTTCGTATCGCATGCCAGAGATGATGGTTGTGAAGGCTGTCGCGGAGAAGTCAACGAGTTCCAGTCCTTTAGCAGTTGACACTTGTTTCGTAGGTTACGTGGTAAACGCTGATGGAATCAACAGTGTCAAGGAACTTTACACTTCCGAGAATGCGCGCCGATGGTCGCCACGCATATTTACGAAGACCGCAGTTTCACCACTTGCTGTGGCGGCAGCAATCGATCAAAAAACATTGGCCGAAGCTGCTGACCTCTACGGGCAAGATATTCACCTTTTTCGGTTGATGACCTTCATCAGCCCTCGAAACCTGATTTGGGCTGCCGCCGGGGCTGCACTCGATGCCGCACAAGGCATAGCTAAAGGAATCAATGCCTTTGAGGCTAGGTGGAGCAATGGTGAGAAAATTGTCCGCCACGTACTTCGGGAAGATGACACGCATCCCCAGCATTTTCACAAACTGAATCCAATTGAAAGCATGGCTCTCTACCTTGCATTTGAAGACTTGAATTCTGATCAGTCTGACGAGACAAAAAAGGGCTGTGAAAGCCCCGGAGCGGTACAACTGAGTGCACAATGAGCACCCGCTCCAAACTGTCTTCGTAACGAGCTTCTTCACTCACCACAGAGTCGTTCGATCATGAACATCAGGCCTTCGCTCTCGACCGACTCGTTGCGCACACGAATGTACTCGGAGTAGTCAACACCACTCAGGAGCACTTCTTCGCCACTGGGCAAAACCGCATAGAGGGACGTCACCGGAGCATTAACAGCGGGGCCCTTATTTGTGAGTTCAGTTTTAGCCGCAGTCAACGTCCACTCCAGAGCACGCTCGGCATCAAACCCCGAAATGGCCGCTGTTGTGGTCGCGGTTCCCAATTGTGTGCTCACACTCTTCGTCACTCCCGATGCAGTGATCTCACAACGCTTGCCGCCTCGATAGAAAATGGGGGCAAAGCCTCCAACCGTGGCCTTCACAAATTTGAGCTCTCCTTCATTTGCAACGGCTGGTGTGGTTGCCGCAACAGCTGAAAAAACTGCGAATGCTGAAATGATTGATTTGATACTCATGATAAAAAACCCTTTCTTAGAGGGAGGCAGCGCCGTCCCGGTTGTCGTCTTGTGAACGGAAAATGCCACGGAGGGGGAAGACGAAAAAGAAAAACACGCTGACGTGCGGTGGATTTCACTCGCAAATGAGAAAATCTGCGAGCGGCCTCTTGGCCAAAGTGACAAGCTCTTAGGATGACTTCCTTTTTACATCTAAGAGATAGGCCTGAATGTTGAAGCGCATCAGGGCGTCGCATTCTCCTTTGTTCCCCTCAAGCTTCGATTGGGACTGAACAATCTCTGACTTCAGCTCTGCGATCTTCTCTGCAAGGGTGTCTTTGCTCACAGAAATGATCGACGAAACAAAGACACTTTCCTTCCTCTTGTCGTAATCGGTTTCAATCCGACCCAGCGCATCTTCCACCGATTCTTTGAGGAAAGCGATGTGGGAGTACCCGTCTTCACTTTGGCCAAACAACAAGCGACTGCCATCAGGCTCCATTTCTCCATTGTTATAGATACGCAGCAAGCCATTGGCTTTGAGTTTCTGCAGAGCCAGTTTGACCTCAACGCGCGACGACACGGGGAACAACCGAGCGACTTGCTCGGGCTGAGCACGACCTCCCACCAAGGCAAACGCGCTCAGAACCTTGAGGTGAAAGTCGACGGCCGTGTCAACCTGTTTCAGCAAGCGATTGCGGGTGAGAGCAAGGGCCCGCTTAACTCCTTCAATGCGAGGCTCAAGGTGATCGGCCCACTTTTTGGAGTTGCGGTCGCGCCGCAAAAGCAGAGAAAGGAACTCTGTCTGTAGGGCGTCAAGCCCCAACGCAGAGGACACCCCAGCCAAATACCTTTCGCTGAGGAATCTCCTCCCCTGAAGCACGTCAGAGAAAGAGCCTGTAGAAGACAGCCCCGCACGCTTGCAGAAAGAGGCCAGGCTGATTTTGGGAGACTGTTCTTTCAACTGGCCGTACAGCCGGAAAATGGCCTCGGTTGAGCAGTCACAACCTATTAAAATGGAACTGATTTTTTCTTCACTTAAAGGACTCATTTTTAGTCGACATTCCCAATTTTTAGATGCTAAGCCACATCCATGCGGCCCTTCCTAAATTGTGCACGCAAACAGGAGCAAACCATGAAAAAATCACGCTCGAAGCTCACTGGAGTTCTCATCCAGCGGATCGTTCTTTTGACGACGCTTTTTCTCGCTTCCTTCACTACCGCTCAGGCTCATGAGGGAGGGCAGCAGCAAACCTCAGCGCAAGAGAGCACCTCAGAGTACACTTCATTTGGAAACACAGGAACCCTGATCATACACGGTGATGCTGCTCAGGCGCTTTTTGAAGATCTTCTGGAAACGGAAGGGGCAACGCAACACCGCTGTGTCAGTGGCGATGTCGTTGTTGAAACTGAGAAGTTTCTTTGCCTGCAACATGAAACCAGGGCTGGAGAGCCCGAGCATTCTTGCCACTTCATGCTGTGGCTCAAAAAAGGGGAGGTCACAAAGCAGTACCCCTGCCCTTCCCCGAGCATCATCGGCGTGATG
>JANQPW010000958.1 GCA_028285285.1 Silvanigrellales bacterium | reverse complement strand
CACCGAACTGAAGGAGGTGCTGGAGCGGCACAGACACAAAGTTCCCTTTGGCACTCTGGCCTTTGTGGCCTTCAACAGCGCCGACGATGTGAACTCTATGGTGAAGGACCTTGAAAACAACATTCTCACGGGCCTTGTTCTCGTGCTGTTTTTCACCCTGTTTTTTCTGGGCTTTCGCAACGCACTCTTTGTGTCTCTGGCCATTCCCTTTTCTATGCTCTGTTCCTTTTTCATCTTGCAGCTCATGGGCATCACCCTCAACAATGTCGTGCTCTTCAGCCTCATTTTGGCTTTGGGAATGCTCGTGGACAACGGCATTGTGCTGGTGGAAAATATCTATCGCCACGCCAGCATGGGCAAAAGCAGCATGGAAGCCGCTATTGATGGAGCCAAGGAGGTTGCGATTCCCGTGACCACTTCAACTCTCACCACCATTCTTGCTTTTTTCCCCATCATCTTCATGCCGGACATTATGGGCGAGTTTCTCTCCTACATTCCCAAAACCGTGATCATCGTGCTCGGCTCCTCACTCTTTGTGGCCCTCACCATCAACACGACATTCTGTTCTCGCTTTCTCAAGGTAGACAAAAAGGCCATGCAAGCATTTAGCGAAGGAACAGGGCTGTTCCGCAAGGTTCAGGGAGCCTACTCGCGCCTGCTCCGCCAAACCATTCCCTTCCGCTTTCTCGTGCTCCCCATTGCGGTGCTCTTGCTTGTGGTGGGCACCGGGCTCAATTTCACCCAAGGGGGAGGGGTTCTGTTTTTCCCGCGAACAGATCCTCGAGCGGCTTTTGTGGACCTCGATGCTCCTACGGGAACCCCTATCTCCAAAACCAATGATCTGGTTGCTGAGCTGGAGGAGCACATCAAGTCCATTTCTTCCTTCGACAATGTCGACACATGGCAAGTCACGGTGGGTCGAGACGGTGAGGCCCACAAGGCCAGACTCCGCCTCAACTTTGTGCCTTACGAAGATCGAAAAGTTGGAACAAAGGAAACGGTTGAAGAAGTGCGAGAACTCGTGCGCACCCTTTCGGGCGCAGAGTATAAGGTGAGCTCGGAAGAAGGAGGCCCGCCTTCTGGCAGCGACGTTTCCTACGAGGTGATTGGTGACGAGTACACAACACTAGGTGAGATTGCTGCCAAGGTCGAGACCGAGTTGGAGGCCTACAACGCCGTTTTGGAAGACATTGACAGTGACTACGAATCAGCCAAGCCAGAGATCCGCATTGAGGTTGATCGGGAAAAAGCGGCGCGTTACGGCCTGAACACGCGCATGGTGGCATCCACCATTCGCAACGCCATGAACGGCCAAAAGATTTCGGAATTTCGGCCCAATAACGATGAGTTTGATGTGGTCGTGCGCTTTTCAGAACGCTACCGAAACCAGCTCTCCTCATTGGATGGCCTCCAGATCTTCAACAAGGGCAAAGAGATCTACCTCACCGACGTGGCAAGCATCTCATACCGATCCACTGTTGTGACCGTGAAACGAAAAAACAGGGTCCGTAGCGTAACGGTTTCTGCGAACTTCAAAGAGAAGGTGGAAGACAAGCCCTCTTACCAAACGGCGATTGACGAAAAAATTGATGTGCTCAAGGAAAGCCTGCCAGCCGGGTACACGCTGCGCACGGGTGAAGGAAAGGCCCAGCAGCTGAAGGCACAAGCCTTCCTTATGCGGGCTTTTGTGATTGCGGTTGCCCTGATCTTTATGATTCTGGTTCTTCAATTCAATTCTATTGCCCAGCCCTTCATTATTCTGACCAGCGTGATGCTTTCTCTGGGCGGTGTGATGTGGGGGTATTTTCTCTCAGGAGAAATGTTTGTCATCATCATGTCGGGCATTGGTATCATCAGTTTGGCAGGAATTGTGGTGAACAACTCCATTGTTTTGATCGACTACACCAACATGCTCCGACGAGATGGCATGAAAGATCGAGAGGCTATTATCGAGGCTGGAAAAACGCGTCTCCGGCCCGTTGTTCTCACGGCCATCACCACGGTGGCAGGCCTTCTTCCCATGGCCTTAGGAATTAGTTTTGACGTTTACACGGGAACACTGCTGCTCGACACCGAGTCTTCACACTTCTGGGCACCCATGTCGCGCACGGTGATCTACGGGCTCACCTTCGCCACCGTGATGACCCTGGGCGTCACTCCTTGCTTGCTCAGTCTTCAGTACGACCTGGGTCGGTTCACTCAAAGGCTTGTGTCACGCGAGCTCTGGAGAGAGAAGTTCAAACGTCGCCGCAAGGGCAAAGACCCCAAAGCATCTTCCTAAAGAACAAAAATCCAGGCAAACATGTTCGGATCGCTCTTTTCCAGAGTGAGTTTTTGTGCCTGACCGCTCACATGAGCCGGCAAGCGAAAGCCGTTTTGAGGAAACATCAAGCGTGGGCCAACACCACTCAAGAGCTCCCCATCAACAACACGCTGGAGAGCGCTCTCACCCCACTGCCCCAGAGCGGCCGACACGGTGCAGCTGGGCAACAGAAACTGCATCACTCGGGGTGTGGCCGCGAGACCCAATTGGGTGAGAACTCCCGCCGGAGTCTGTGCTGCAAAAGTAAACACCTGAAGCTCGCGTTCAACCGAAGAGCGCAAAAGAAACGAGACGTCTGCAGCTGTGGACCAGGTGAGTTCAACCTCTCCATGCTGATCGGCCAAAACCTGCTCAACCGCGTTGTGAAGTGAAGCGAGGATCTTTTGCCGTTCACCAGCGCTG
>JANQPW010000956.1 GCA_028285285.1 Silvanigrellales bacterium | reverse complement strand
CTGCCGGCTCTCTTGAAATTGACGAGGGAGCTCTTGAAAACTACGGAGATGCGGATCCGCTCGCGCGGCTGGGCCTGGGAGATGGCCTTGCGGCCCGTTCCACAAACAGGGAAGAAGAGTTTGTGCCCACAGACACGATCACAATGGTCTCAGATGATCTTGAGGCCGAGCGAGAGCGGCAGGCCCAGCGACGTGCTGCTCAGAAGTTGGCGCGACAGAAGGCTTTGCGAGCCGCACCGCAGGCTCGTGTGAAAGAGAAGTTCCTCACCACGGCAGCATTGACCTCCTTTGAGAACCTCAACCTGGCTTTTACAGGATCTCTGCCCCAAGATCTTGCCTGGCAGAAGAAGAGAAGTTCTTCGGTGTCTAGGCTTCGTCAATCACGTGCCGGTAAAGGTGGTGAGTGGTTGGCGCAGGTTCCACGCAAGTGGGCCGTGCCGGGCGGCAGCGGTCGACGCAAAGTGGTCCTTGAAGGTTCTCGGGGTGGCCAAAAGCATGAGTTTGAGGCCTCATTTTTAGATATTTCTGAGCTTTCCCTTCCGTTTGCGATTCGGTTGCGGAAAGATCCGAACCGCAGTGGGCTGCCAGGACTCCTTCGCATGACCAACGTGCGCTCCGGCCCGGGGGCTGTGGAGTTGTTGGTACAGGACAGGAAGGCCCTCAGAGGGCTTTCTGGTTTTTTGGATTCGTACAATGAGGTGCAGATCTTGGGCAATGTCAAGAGCCTTAGTGGAAAACGCCACATCTTTTCCCATCGTGCACAGCCGTTGTTAGAAATCAAAGGAGCCCGATTGAGCAAACAACAACTCGCTCACCTGCAAAAGAAATCCGGCGCTTCTGCCTCCTATGAAGGAAACAAACGTCCTATCCCGCTGAAAGATCTCCAATGGGAAGACTTTGCCCGACTTCGGGCGAGCCCGTCTGACACAATTGTGTTGGAGTGCGAAGGCAAACTGGAAACAATGTCTAAGGACATTTTTGTGTCGATGGAGTCGGCGGGCAGTCTTATTTCCAAACGCTGCGACGGGCTGTACCCCCTCTCTCCGTAGATGCCGAGAGTGGCGGTTTGATCAAATTTTTAAAAATGGGAATTGGGCCGCTCTTGCTTTTGCTGTGGCCAGGTGCTGCCATTGCAGCGGCGGGGTTTCAGCAGCTTGAGAAACTGGGCGTCTCCATTGTGCTCGATGTGGACGAGCTTGATTCCAACTTCTGCTCTGCAAAAGACGCGATGACCCGTTTTGTTTTTCCTTTTGCCAGCGAGCAGCGATGCCAGGTGGGTCAACGCACGCCTGAGAACGGGAGAGCTTCTGCTCAACTGTCGTGGGAAAAGTATGTGTCTGTGCGCTTCACGGGTCGGAAAAGCGAGCTGGAGATTAGCGTCTCTCTTCATCATGGAAAAAAAGAGGTCGGTCTTCTCAATGAGACCTTTACTTCTCAGATTCCCTGGGAGCTTGTCTTGGCCGATCTGGAGTTCACGGAGCTGCTTCGACTGTTGATTTTGGACTCCCTTCCCGTTTGGGGGCCCGCAGAAGAGGGAGCGGCGGGGGAAAAACAGAAGCTGGCTCTGCAGGCGGTTTTGGATGGAGTCGAAAAGCGGGAGCTCGCCGTAAAACTCAGCCCCGCCTTTTTATCGTGGAAGGCTGACCAGGTGCTGTTTCGTGCAGAACATGCTCCTTCCAGCAATCTACCATCCGTTTTTCTCGTCAACGAAAATGGTCGCGGAGTGCTTAAGGCTCCGCTGGTTCGTTTGCTCTACAATCGTTTGTTGCTCCTCACCCGGCAAACAGTGGAAGAATCACGAGCGACCTCTCTGAGCCTCTATGCGGGTTTGGCCTCGGATTTTGTGAATGATGAGCCTCGGTTTGCCATCACTTCCAGCCTCGTGACAGCCCTCCACCGTTCCTTTAAGATTGCCTCCACCATTGCCGGAACTCAAAATTCCATTCCCATCCGAT
>JANQPW010000934.1 GCA_028285285.1 Silvanigrellales bacterium | reverse complement strand
GTCATCTCATCACCCCCGAAAACAAAGGTAAAACAGGATTAGACCTTTGATTGTAACTTTAGTCAGCTGAACCTTATATTACGTTTTCGGATAGGTTCTAAGCTCGAGCTCAATTTGATATTTCATGTGACTCCCTGTGGCTTTAGAATTGTGTTGTTTTCCTTAAATATAAGTTGTAGCTTATATTGTGACTTAAAGGAGATCAATATGAGGAATGTTTTCACCGATGCCGGTTTGATCACGCGCGAGATCATTGTGGGTGAGCGCGAGGGAAGAAAAACCTACGCCATGGTTTCCGAATCTATATACAAAACCAACTTGGGCGACCTTTGGGAGGCGGTTACAGTCAAAGAAAGACTTGCTCGGTGGTTTGCTCCCATCGAAGGAGACCTGCGGCTGGGAGGTCGGTACAGGGTTGAGAACAATGCCTCAGGCACCATTACCCATTGCGATGAAGAAAGAGGTTTTCAGCTCACCTGGGAATTTGCAGACGACGTGAGCTGGGTTAAGACTGAACTGAGTTCTCTTGAACCAGAGAGATCGAAACTGCGTTTGGAGCATCTTGCCTTAGCGGAGGGCGAGCACTTTCGGATTTACGGACCGGGGGCAACAGGCGTAGGCTGGGATCTGGCTCTTGTTGCTTTGGGGGCGCACTTGAGAACAGGTCAAAAGATTTCTGAAAATGCCCTGTTGCCAACCCCGGAAGGAAAAGAGTTTATTGTTCTGAGCGCCAAGGCCTGGGCCCAGGCGACGGCTTTGGCTGGATTCGATCGTGAGTGGTCATACGCAGCTGCAAAGAAGACTGAGAAATTCTTTACAGGAGAAGAGCCGCATGAGTGCCGCCTTCCAGATTCTGAGTGACCCCATCAAACGCAGAGTACTGGAGCTCCTCGCCAGCTCGGAGCTGAGTTCGGGCGAGATTGTGGTCAGAATCAGAGAGGAGTTTGGCATTTCGCAGCCTGCTGTTTCTCAGCACTTGAAGACTCTTCGAGATTCGGGTTTTGCAACGGTTCAGGAAGAGGGCACAAGGAGAATCTATCATCTCGATGCGACACCGCTTCGAGAAGTGGACGAATGGATTTCTCCGTTTCGAAACTTCTTTGAAAATCGGATGCTCGCTCTTCACACGGAAATCGCTCGAGGTAAACGAAAGAGGAAGAAGTGAGAAGGTTTTTGAAGTCAGTCGCAGAAGAGTATCTAAACCAAGAGTGTGAAGGTTCGGAAGAATTTTGCTATGCTTTTGGAATAACGCACAAAGGTGAGCCAATTGCTCAAACAAATTGAGATCCGAAATTACAAAGCCCTTCGTCATCTCAGCTTGGAGTTGACCCCCCTTTCTGTGCTGGTTGGGCCGAACAATTCAGGGAAGAGCAGTGTCTTGCATGCTATCCAGGCTGCAGCAAGGATCCCTTTTTCTCGAAGACTTGGAGATGCGTTCGGTCAACAGGGGGGTGGCTCACAACTTGTTTGGCGTGGCGATCATAAGGAGATCGTAGAGTTTGCCCTTGGGTTGAGATCGCCTGCGACCGGCACCGAGTTGGAGTACAAGGTCGGGCTACGCTTTGGGCGAAACAACCCGAGTCTTGTGAGCGAGAGCTCAGGAGGTTTTGTCTGCTACCCGGCGCCGAACAGTCCTCCCAGTGAGAGTTCCCAGTTTTTCGCTGCTGTTGGAAAACTTCGTAAAGATGTCACCGATCAAATGATTGTCGCAAAAAAGGTTTTGGAAGAATGCTTGAGCCCAGCACAGATGTTGCGTCTTGAGCCTCAAGTTTTGGCATTGCCTGTTGCGAACAGAAATGAACCTTTTCAAACCCTTCCGGAAAATGGGTTTGGTCTTGCTGCGTTGATCCAAGACATTTTGCTCGACGACCGCGATCGTTTTGATGAGTTGGAGCGACGTTTTTTGATGTTCTTTTCGCATGCTCAGCGCATTATCCTGCGGAAGGCGGAGGGCTACGATGGGCCGACATCTCCTGGTCGACGGCCAGGATACGAACTTGTCTTC
>JANQPW010000930.1 GCA_028285285.1 Silvanigrellales bacterium | reverse complement strand
CATGAGGCCACATGCGACCAAAGGGGCTACGCCGCAGAAAGGAGTCACAGAGCCCCAGCGGCACTGTTGTGGTTTGAGCGGAGAAGGGGTGATGGATCTCAACCTAGTCAACCTTTTCATTCTTCAGGAGCTGCTCTGAAGCTTCGTATTCTTATCGGATCTTCCTCCAGGAGCTTAAATGACCTCTGTTTAAGTGGCTGAGAAAAAATGGGAAAATGATTTCTCCTTAAGTTTTTTCCAAGATCTGCCGACACGCCTGTTGGAGGTGTTTGTTGAAGATCCTTGCTTTGCCCATTGTTGTTGTTGTGACCATGAGTTCATGTGCGGTGAAAAAAACGACCGGCTCGTGCCCCACAGCCGTTGCGAAACAAAACCTTCCCCAAACAGCCGATCCGGCCACTATGGGTGGCTATGTTCAATATCTTGGCCCCGAGCAAGATGGCAAGCGCCAGGTGCTGTCGAACTGCACTGCTAAGTTTGAGTTCTCTCAGTCGGCGGGGAACACTCTCGTGCGGGCCTGGACGGGTCGGCACTGTGGCGCCGAGCGCCATACGGGAGCCGAGAAAGCTAGGCTCTACATTCATTTGAAGCCCCGTGCGAACGAAGTGGGTGACTTTAATTTTGAGCCGGGATACGAAGAGGTCGAGGTCCAAGACCTTCTCGTGGCGCAGAGACTGGCTCTGCACGAAGCCATTGCTCCACTTGATGCCACCTCGCAAGACATCCTCAAAAGTGGGTTTGCTTTCGATCAAACCGACATCGGTGATAAGCGGGTGGCTGGGTGCCTCGACGAGCAACAAGCAGACGACGTTTCTTTGCAAGGGGCCTCGGGCACCACACACACCGTGTGTGCCACCTGGAGAGATTTGGCCATAAATGAATACAAGATCACGGGACCTGTTTCGCTTTACCTCCAGTTGCGGATGGACCAAATGGCTCGAGATGCCGCCCAAGCCAAGGAAAAGCAACTGGCCAAACTGGGGCCGCGGGATCGAGAAGCTCTCGACATTGAGGGTTGGGAGAGAGACTTGTCTGAGCTGCAAAACCGGCGGCGCATGCGGTACTTTGCTCGTGCAGCGGATCGTTGGGCCGAAGTTTGTGGAGCGGCCCAAGTGACGCAGCCGGCCATGGGTCTACCGCAGCTGTGTGCTTCTCCAGAGGAGTTTTGGGGGCATGCTGCCACACATTTTCAAGCCGGTGGCAGCAATTTGCGAGCTGAGGCCGAGCGGCTTGGATTTTTGAACGGAACGGCCGTTTCTTCGGC
>JANQPW010000923.1 GCA_028285285.1 Silvanigrellales bacterium | reverse complement strand
CAATGCCGATAAAGTGAAGCTGACAGGCAACAAAGAGCTGACCAAGCCTTACTATCGCCACACCGGCTATTTCGGTGGCTTGAAAACCACTTTGGCATTTGAGATGCGAGAAAAGCATCCCGAGCGCATCGTGGAATTTGCGGTAAAGGGAATGCTGCCTCACAACACATTGGGGCGACAGCTCTACCGTCAGTTGAAGGTGTATGTGGGTTCAGAGCACCCTCATGCGAGCCAAAACCCTCAGCCGCTGCCGAGTCGTTTGACGAAGGCATAGAAGAGCATTGAGAAGACGAGAAGTCTGAGAAAGGTCAAGATTTTATGGCTACAAAGCAACGATACATCGGTCTCGGAAAAAGAAAGACATCCATCGCCCGGGTTTACCTCACGGAAGGTGATGGCAAAATTTCCATCAACAAGAGATCTCTTGAAGATTATTTCATTCGCCCCACATCGCGCATGGTTGTGAACCACCCTTTGAATCTCACAGATCTCAACGGCAAGGTTGACATTGATATCCGGGTGAATGGTGGTGGTTTGGGTGGCCAAGCGGGAGCCATTCGGCATGGCATCACGCGAGCACTGCTCGAGTACAACGCTGATTTGCGGGGTGAGCTGAAGGCCGCCGGTTTGGTGACTCGTGATCCTCGTAAGAAAGAGCGCAAACTCTACGGCCAAAAAGGCGCTCGTGCTCGCTTCCAGTTCTCGAAGCGATAAGAGCCAGAGCCGACGAATACTGTTTTTATCTGCAGTGTTCTGCAAAAAACCCAGGATGTGCAGCAGCACATCCTGGGTTTTTTTTGCTCATTGGTCTCATCTTTTTCACAAAAAAAAGCACCGAGTGTTGCCGTGGCAACACCGGTGCCTTTTTGTGAGAGCGTGTCTCGACGTCAGCAATCAGCTGTGGACCAAGGGCCCCAGTTGATCACTTGCCGCCGGTTCTTGCTGCACGCCGTCTTCTGAATTGAAGTCTCTTTTTACGACCCACCTTGCGGCGGCCTTTGGGATGTTTTCTCTTATGTCGTGATCCGTGCACGTTAGGTCTCCTTTGCGACAGCCTTGGTGGCCTGAGAAAGGAGCTCTATCATCATCGTGCAACTGGCGCAAGCTCAATTGTGCTCGAAAACTCACCCCATAGAGGCCAGACCGTTGAGACGATCGGGGCTGCGGAGTTTCAAAAAGAGACGCAGCTCCAGTTGGAGGCGAATTCCCCCTATGAACTCCAAATCTACCGTGGGTTGGTGCAGGCGATAGAGCTCCTGGAGCGCGACCAATTGCTCTGGAGTGATGAAGTCAGCGTCAATGAGGTTGTAGCAAACTTTGATGAGACCCATCCGAGCCAAGCACAGCCGAATGGGCTCATCATCTGCGAGATCCCAGCAACGGCTCAAGCTGTAGTGCTTGTCTTTGATTTCCAGCAGCCAGGGAATCTCTTTCACAGCAACGATGTGTTCCCAGGGCTCGCAGGGGTGCCAACTGGCGTCGGGCATCACCCAGCCACTCGGTCTGTTTTTTTGCATTGAGTCACGCCTTGCTTCGATCAGCTTGTTTTTCAATGATAACTGAAAGCTTCAAGAATGGAAGGGAAGGAGCCCTTCAGCAAGGCCGTTGCTGGAGGTGTTAAGGCCGAGGCCCACCGTTGAGGCATGTGAGTTCTGTACCCAGGCCGCAGTCGGCATTGGTGAGAGCTGGCAATTGGTTCGCTGCATTTGCATTGAAGGCCTGTGGGCAGTCGGTTCCGGCTCCCTGAGTGGTCACAGCTGGTGTTGGGTTTGCTCCCAGGCCGGTGATGGCATCAAAGGGTTGGCAGAGCCATTTGTTGGTGTTGATGCGGAAGTAGTCCCACCGACCTTCAACAAGGGCGTTTGTGCTTCTGGCATATGCGGCCCAACCCAGCACGTTGGAAATGTACGAGTATTGGTAGCGCTGCCGGTTACCACCCGAAGAGAAGCCGATGGCATCGATTCTGTTGGCCATTGCGGTTGCGGCCGCCTGCACAGGGTATTCGCCATAGTTGGCTTCGTAGGCTTGGAGGGAGAGGAAGATAGCGTTCAAGCCAGATTTGGCTTCCGTTTGAGTTGCCCGAGCTCGAAACGTTTGAAACTTAGGAACGGCGATTCCAGCCAAGATCCCGATAATGGTGATCACCACCATCAACTCAACCAAGCTAAAACCGTGCTCGCCTCTTCGACGGCTGGGGTCTTGCTCCACTCTCAAGTCTGATTCTTTCACGATTTACCTCCAAACAAGTGTCGTTCGGAAGGGTCATCGGACCTGGTCTCTCAAAACTTGAGACAGTGTTTTTGGAACGGCGCAATTTGAAGTTTTTTTCAGTGTTCTTTAAGAGTTTCAGTGGGGTAGGAGAGCCGGGTCCATTGGTTGTTGAGAGGGCTGCGGGCCTCCCACATTCCCTCACGTTGCCGCAGGTTGTCTTTTTGAACGCAGATCTTTCCCTTGCCTCCGGGTATGTCGAGAATGAGTTGTGGCAGGCAGGTTCCTGAAACTTGGCCGCGCAATTGGTCGTGGAGTTCGAGCGCCGCGTTGAGGGGAATTCGAAAGTGGTCGGTACCCTGAGCCAGATCGAGATAGTGGAGATAATAGGGTTTGACCCCAAGGCGAACTAGCGATCGGAAGAGTCGAGTGAGCTCCTCGCTGGAGTCATTCACCCCGCGGAGTAGCACACTCTGACTCAAAACGGGAATGCCCTGACTCAAACACGCTCTGAGTGCCTTTTTGGCTTCTGGGGTGAGTTCGTCGGCCGAGTTGATGTGGGCAATAATCCACGGTTGGGCTTGGAGAGAAGAGAGTGTGCTGAAAAAATCGGCGT
>JANQPW010000907.1 GCA_028285285.1 Silvanigrellales bacterium | reverse complement strand
TTCGGAGTAGGCCAAAGGCACATCGACAAACACGGTTTCCTCAGGAGTGACCTCTTGGAAGTCGATGTGAACAAGCCGGTCTTTGAGTGTGTCGTATTGGACCTCTCGCATGAGCACAGACTTTGTGCTTCCCTCCAAATCAAGAGAAACCACCTGAGCCTTCGTGTGGCCTTTAGGCAGGGCCTTCACGTCAACCTGAATTTGAGTGGGTTCAACCTTTTTGCCATAGAGCACACCAGGTACAAGACCTTGCTTTCGCAGGGCTTTCACACCGCTCTTTGCAAGACCAGGCACACGTTTTTGGGCCTTGATGGAGATCACTTCGTTTGTCATGGCAATTCGGCTCCAGTATCAGGTAAAAACCAGCTTTGATAAGAATGTTCCACCCCACCCTTCAGCAATTTGGGGGTGAGAGAGCCCGGCATAACTTATTCCTCAAATCAGAGCAAGCCCTTTGTGGGGGTGGTGCGAGGCCGCAGCGGCTTTCTTCTAGCAAAGATGTTTGTCGACGCGGAAGTTGACTTTCACAGACCGGGTTGATTACCTTCTTGCGTACAAATATTCCAGTAGATTGCAGCTGAAATCAGTTCTAGGAGAGAAAATGAAAATGGCGCCCCCAAACCTCTTGACTTTGACGGCCCTCGCCTTGGCGGTTGCGGGTTGTTCGTCCACACCTGCTGAAGAGCCACAAACAGATTCTATTGTGTCCTCGCCGGTGGAGGCTGCGCCCCCGGTTGAAGAAACCGTAACCGATCCGGCACCTGTGGATGAGGCTCCTGTGACCCTGTCGCTTGATGCTGTCTATTTTGACTACGACAGCTATGCCCTCAACTCCGACTCTCGGGGTGCCTTGGAGAGCATTGCGCAGTCTCTCAACTCCCAACCTGGCGTGAGAATCCAGATTGAAGGTCATTGCGACGAGCGCGGCTCAAATGAGTACAACTTGGCCTTGGGTGAAAAGCGAGCTCGTGCAGTGGAAGAGTACTTGATCAGCATGGGTGTGGACGCCTCTCGGCTTTCGACCATCAGTTATGGCGAAGAGCGCCCAGCCGTTGAAGGCATGGATGAAAGCAGCTGGTCGAGAAACAGACGAGCCGAGTTCCAAAGTCTTTAAAAACTCTTTCGCACCCATCAGTTCGAAAGACTATTAGCCGACGGGGTGTGTTTGAGCTTGTCAGCCAGAGCCGCGGCTTTCTGGGTGACATTTGCGCTCGCTGACGCGAACTCCTGGCTGAGTTGTTCTGCCTTTTTGAATTCCGCCTCCAAAGCAGCACAGCTGGGGGCTTCGGC
>JANQPW010000872.1 GCA_028285285.1 Silvanigrellales bacterium | reverse complement strand
GCACTCAACCTGACTCGCTATCCTGTTCTTTTCACCAACAAAAACTCTTCCCGCCGGCACTTGATCAGCAAAGGTGCAGGAACGAGAGGCAACTTTCCCAAGGCTTAGGGCAGGATTCTCGTCAACCTTCGGCTTTTCCTTGACTTGTGCGGCACAACCTTGCAACACCGCTACCCCAAACAATAAGCCAACAACACCCGACAACAGGTTGAGCATCAAATCTCTGTCCCTTCTTTTGGCCTCAGCACGTTCTTCAATCGTTTGATCAAGAGCACCCCATCAACTAGTGTGTAACGTATTGTGCGGAGCGCGTCACGGGGAAAGCCGCTCTTCTGTGGCACACGTGTGGTGAGCGGAGGAGAAAAGGAATGAGAAGGACCTGTTTTTTTGGGGTTTTCATAGCTACATCAGTCACCTCAACGCCTGCTTTGGCGGAGCTCCATTGGCCAACCACAATCAAGTGGACCGTTGTGAAAGAAGATGGGAGATCAGTTCGCACAGGCAAAGCAAAGGTTGATGTTCCGTCCGACAAATACCTCACTTTCGTCCAGCTCAACAGAACGATCAGAGTCATAGATTCCACCGGCAAGGAAAAGTCCGAACAGGAAAACCAGTCTCTTGAAGCTCGGCTCGTTGATTCGCAGAACAACAAGGTCGAGTATTCGCTTCGCTTGGTCGAAAATGGCAAAACTCGAGAACACGCACTCGTTGACACGGTCACGGGGGAACCAGCAAAGGTCACCCTCAAAAATGGTCACAGGAAGGTGACCTTTGAAGTGGTTGCCGATCCTGTCAAAGATTGATCTTGAGCTGAGGCATAGGCGGCAGTGGCTGCCTTTTCTCAACTTTTCACAGTAATCCTTCGCATCTTCTCCTTCGCTTCAGGAGCCCGACACATCTCAATGGACAACACTCCATTCTTCAAAGATGCCGCGATTTTTTCGCGATCAACCTCAAAGGGCAGTTGGATCTCGCGGTGGAATTTTCCGCTTCTTCTTTCAGTGTAGTGGTGAGATTTTTCGCTCCGTGTGATGGTCTTGTGCCCATCTATGACCAACCTGTTTGAATCGAGATGGATGTCAACATCCTTTTCTGAGAGCCCAGCTAGTTCGGCGTGAACATGGACTTGGTCTTCTTTGGTTTCAACATCAACACTTGGAAAGAATCCAGACTCGCCATTTTGAAATGTGGGCATCAATCGGTTTTCAAAAAAATCTGAAAAGTACTGGTCCATCGCTCCCAGAAAGGGATCCCGAGCTTTTGCAAGAGATGCCGGTTTTGAGAAGTTCAACAATGAAGACATGATTCACCTCCAATCAAATTCCAATCTTCCTCACCACGAAACGACGAGAAAGGAAACTACAGAAAAAAATCTCTAACAAGTCACCAAGAGAATGATGACGCGTCAAAAGTGTCGTCAAAACCCTCCATAAACTCTATTTACAAAACTGATTAAAACGAAAAAGTGGATCTTACTAAACAGAAGATTTTATTGAGCATTCTTACACAAAGAAACAGATGAAAGGCTTTTCAGCTTCAGTTGTCGATCTATCCTAAAAGCGAGTTCTTGTGACTAGGGCCTAAAAAAAAAAGGGGGATATCTCATGGAAATGGAGTTGATACTACAACGCATTGTTGGGCTTTCACTTGCAATTGCTGCAATTGGGCTGTTTTTCAGACGTCATTACTGGGCTGGAATGATAACCGAATTCTATCAAAGCAAGGCATTGACTTATGTGGCCGCAATCCTTTCCCTGGGAATAGGTTCGACGATAGTTGTGCTTCACAACAACTGGGCCTTTGAGTCGGGTTTGGTCGTGACTTTGTTTGGATGGGCGGGTTTAGTAAAAGGTGGTGTGTTGATGATCTGGCCAGAATCGATTCAAAGCCTCTTCTCGGAAAGCAAAAGCCTCACAGAGGGAGAGGAAAGCCCTGCCCGAAGCAGACTCTCCAAGATTCTGGGAATTGAAGCTCCCATCATTGAGATCTTAGGACTTCTTGCTTTGTGGGGTTCATTCGCCGATGCTTGAGACTGCAGAGGAGAGGCGCTCTCTCGCACATCTTTTCAATGAGGATCGAAGAGGATCATTGTTCCGGAGTCAATTCCTTAGACCTATTTAAAGAATCTCGTTGATCAATCCTGCAAAGTAAACAGGAAGAACAAGATCCCTTGAATTTGTTTTTTCTAAACCTTGCACACCCACAAGCTTGACTGTTCGTTGAGTGTGAAAACGCTTTCGAAAGACTTCAAGACTCTTTGCCCGAGTGCGTTTACCGCTCTTGACCTCAAGAGGAATGATCGTGTTTTCTCTGTTCAGCAAAAACTCAATCTCCGAGCGCTCATGCTGCCACGAGAACAGACGATGACCCGCCGCAACCAACTCACTTGCAACAAAGGCTTCCGCGACATAGCCTTTTGTGAGTCCGTAGTTTTGAGACCTCTGGGAAACAAAATCGAGGCCAAGCATGTTTCCTAGCAGCCCAACATCAAAGAGGAATAACTTAAACAAATTCTGCTTAGCAAAAGCTTCGAACGGAAGCTCACAACGCCCGTCAACAAGACCAACCGAGTGAACAAGACCGGCAAGTTTGAGCCACTCGATGGGTCCGGCCAGCTGGGAATACCTGCTCTGACCAGGCAAGATACCTTTGAATGTGAAACGCTTTGTGGAAGCATCCTGAGTGTGCGCAAGCTGTCGAGGCACATCAGAGAAGACCCTGAAAATGTGATTGGCATTGATTTTTCCTGCGTGCTTCACGAAGTCTTTTGTGTAACCAGAAAGAATCACACTTTGAGCTGTCTTCACACTGTGTGCCCGGATCTCCGGCGTGCCTTCCTGGAACCATGCTCCGACTGCCTCCGGCATTCCACCCACGAAAAGGTAGTCAAGAAACAGCTCCCAAAGCGCGTCAAAGGCTGGTCGCGAGAGCTCCTTCGAGCTCAGGCAGTCTATGGCAAACGAATTTTTCGAAGCACCCACAAACTCCGAAAAAGTCATAGGGAAAATGTTCAGCTCTTGCACTCGCCCAACCGGAAAGCTGCCTGTGAGTTTCACACCGAGAAGAGAGCCCGCGGCGAGCACGAAGTGAGGTGACTTTTTCTCATAAAAATACCTCAGACTAGCAAGAGCCTTTTCGCACTCCTGAATTTCATCAAAGAGAATCAGGTCACCTTCCTCAATAGGAGCTTCATTTCGGCTCTGCTGGTGGAGAGACAGTTGCTGAATGATTCTTTCTGGCTCAAGGTTTCGCTCGAAAATCTCATGAAGCTCAGGATTGAGTTCAAAATCAAAGAGGTGCGTCCGCTCAAAGTGGTCACTTCCGAAGGCTCGCATGGAATGGCTCTTGCCGACCTGTCGCGCCCCAAGCAATAAGAGAGGTTTTCCGGAGTTTTGGTCTTTCCACCGAATCAACGTTTCTGTGTGAGAACGGATCATGAGCTAACCTTCGCTTCGTTCAGCTGAGTCCCAACCCTAAACTACTACACAATAAGTCAGATTTCGCGCAAAAAAAGGACGTTAAAGTGCAAAGAAGTACATTTTTATGTACTTAACATATAAGTATCTAAAATAAATAAATAATATAGCACAACTCAGTAACGAGCAGTGGGCTCTCTGTTTGGTGATTTGCAGTTGACAATCAGCTCACATTCCGAAAGGTTAAGCGAATCGGTAGGTTGAGCGCCTGCGGTGCTATCACAATCCAATTTTATCCAACGATATCATCATTATGGAGAGAAGCATTGAACAAGATTGATAGACTCGGAGTGATCGCTGCGTCCCTTTGTGCCGTGCACTGCGTGATCGTCGCATTCTTCCCCTGGATACTGACAGCACTCGGAGTGGGCCTCCTCGCCACGGGCTGGGCTGAATGGCTGAGCACCGCGGCAGCTATTGCCGTCGCGGGAATTGCCTTTGTTCTCGGTTTTCAGAAGCATCGCTCTCTGAAACTCGCCCCATTTTTTATCGCCGGAGCGATTGCGTTGCTCGCCTCCCGCTTCATTGAAGAGAGTTTGGGTCATCACGCCCACGGCCATGGTCACCAAGCTCTGGCCCACGAGGCAGAAGCACACGGCCACGGTCTGGATATTCATGTGATTGCTTCATTGGTCGGTGTGACCGGAGGTCTACTCATCGCTTGGGGACACTTTCAGAGCCTGCGGATACTCCGCAAACTCAAAAGCGAAGCCTAAAAATAAGTCTATTTGAGCACTCCCCACGGTCTTCAATTTGCCAACAGTCTTTCGTGCTTGTCCATTTCGGTCTGCAAGTCCACCTCTTCATCTAACTCAATATATCGCAGCCAGACGCTCTTTTCCTCGGTTTTCTGCACGATGATGTTCATCAGCACAAGCTGAGCGTCCTTTCGATAGAAAACTTTCATGAAACTATTCCGAATGCGGAGACCTCTTATTGTGGGGCACTGAAACGTGAGGATTGCGTTAAAAACCCTCTCCATCTTCATCAGCGCAAAGAGTCCGTATTCAGCCATCTTGAGCTCACAAGAGCCACGTCTTCCCAGAAATCCGCCAACGAACCAAGGGCGCTCAGAAGACAGAGAGACATGTTCGCGGACCCATTTGTCGACCGCAACGTAACCCTCGTCAAACTCTTCGTCGCTCAGGTGAAGATCTCGGTTCTGGTCGATCTTTAGATTCCGCAAGATGTCACGCTCTGAAATGACAAAACTGTACTCGACGAACCCATCTTCTTTGAACTTCACAGAAGTTGGGTAGTCAAGCAAACTCGGATCGTGCTTCTGAGCGAAAGGAAAGCCCATATGGAATGGGTGCGCCCAAGCAATGCCAGTCGCAAGGGCTACTGCACTTATAGTTCCAGATGCCTTCCAAATGAATCTAAAGCTTTGAAACATTCTGCCTCATCAGCTGAACGAAATTGAGCTCTGAGTCGAGCTCTCCAGTTGCCATCACAATGCTCTTCATTTTGAGTTCGCCTTCTACGAACTCTCTCTGAGGCTTCGAAGGTGTTGACTCCCACCAGAATTGGGTCGCCTTGAGTTGTTGCTGTTTCTTACGGATTGCATCCTTGTCGGCCACTGACAAGTTCCCGTCGGGAGACACGTCCAAACTCTCAATTTTGAGATCGTAGTCTTTTGCCAGGTAATTGTATGAGGCGTGGTTTGCCAACACATAGCCTCGTTGTGCAACACGCTGAGCCGCTTCTTTCCACAGTGCATCCAGCTCGAACACCTCAGTTTTGAGCTTCTCGTAGCGCTGCTTCAGGCGAGGCGCTTCAACAACTGCTAACTTCAAGAGGTGCTGATAGACGGCTTCAATCTGCTGGGCATAGCGCTTTGGGCTCATCCAGGTGTGGGGATCGTGACCCTTGTGCACATGCACTTTGTTTCCGTGCCTATGAGCCTTCGCGTGCTTGTCTTCAAAAGCGAGCCAATTCTTCTTGAATGAGCGCGCCGTCACAACAAGCTTGGATCGGGGCAGCGACACAACTCGCGACCACTCCTCAAATCCTGCGCCATTCAAAACAATCAGTTTGCTGTTCTGAATCTCGCGCACTTGGTCCTTGGTCGGCTTCCAAGCTCTGGGATCACCGTTCACCGGGTTCCACACCTCCATTTCATCACCCGCCATAACCCGTACGGCGTGCTCGAGCGGGAGAGAGCTCACAAAAACACGTTCCTTTGCCAAAGCATAAAGGGGTAAAAAAAGCTGCGCAACCACACTCAATCCCAAAAACAACAGAGTTTTCATAAAAAAATGCTCCTCCAAATAAGTTGAGACAGAAGAAACCAAAAAGAGGCGACGCCTGCAGACAAGCCAAGGTAGATCCCGATCAATTGCGCCACATTGATCCAGACAAATCGGTCACTCGCACCAAGCGACACCAGCACGGCGAACTCGTCTCGACGTGCTTGAACGATGAGTCCGAATATGAGCGTTGCCATCACAGTCGTGCAAACAGCCCAAAAGAGGTGGTAAATCGACAGGAAGCGATCCAAACGAAGAAAGACATTTGCAACTGACTCGAGAGAATCTTCTGGGCGGTATGCCATCAGCTGTGGGTTCTGATTGATTTCGTCCATGAGCAAGACCTCAGCCTTGTGAGTGTTGCCGCGAAAGATCACATGAGTGATGGGGAGCTCATCGGGATCCCCGTGAAAGTGAAAGTCCAGTAAATTCGACTCTGAAACGCGCTGTTCAACCCTGAGGGATTTCGAATATGTGACTTCCGACGCCCCAACTTCCTTGTAACGATCTTCCTCAGAATGCGAATGGAGGTGCCCGTCAACGATCCAGCTCGTTCTGAGACTTGTGAAGATCACATCATCATCCGGCCCCGAGCTCGGGAGCAGTAACCCTGTCACCTGCAGCTCCAGGGGGGCAGAGTTCGTGATGTCGTACGGGTCAGCCGATTGAATCGTGACCTTGTCACCAATAGCCAAACTGTGATTTCGTGCAACCGCGCTCCCCAACACAATGTCTCCGGGAAGCGCAAAAAAAGTTCCAGCAGCCAACTCCATACTTCTAAAGGAGAAGTAATCTATCTCTGTTGCCACAAGAGGTGCATACCGAGTTTGGTGCTTCACAATGAGCGGAATCGCCACACCGTCCTTCTCGGTAAGACTCTCAAAACGGCCAAATGAGAGCAGGTCAGATTCAGCGTCACCAACAAAAAAAAGAGCGCTCAGAGACTGACGGATTTTACCGGCACGTCTGGCAACGAGCACCGGAGATGACTCAGCCCTGCTGTTGATTTGTTCCGAAAGAGATTGACTAATGGTATGGCTGATAAAGGGCATGGCCATAACGAGACTGAGGATGAGCACGAAGGCAAGGGATCGCGCCTTATAGAAACGAACATACTTCCAAGCAAGGATCATGCAGCGATCTCACGGAAGTCAATCACCAGGTCACAATGCCGCTTGAGGCCTTCATCGTGTGAAACGATGAGTGTGCTCCGTTTCGGGGTTTGGTACTCATTGAGAAGCTCAACAAAGATTTCTTTGTGATCTTGGTCTAAGTGGTTCGTCGGCTCGTCAGCAATCAACAACTCCGGCTCATGCAAAAAAGGACGCACCAAAGACACGCGCTGCACCTCGCCTCCCGACAGTTCTTTTGGGAAACGTTTCAATAAGGCCTGCAGTCCGAAACGCTTCACCAGCTCATGCTCGCTGGCTTCACCCAGGGCAGTGTGGCCGAGCAAACGATTGAGATTCAAGTTGTCTGCAACGGACAGATAAGGCAAAAGTGTTGGCTGCTGAAAAACCGAGCCCACACGAGTCAGTCGAAAACGCCGGCGCTGCGCTTCGTTCATCTGCGAAAAGTCATGGCCCATAACAGTCAGTCGGCCCGTCTGAGGCAAGAGGATTCCCCGAAGCAACATCAAGAAGGTCGTTTTTCCAGCCCCACTAGGACCCACCAGCAGCACTCGCTGTCCTGCGAGTAGCTCAAAGCTCTTGATCCTCAACTCAAAAGCTCTCCGATAGGCAAAGCTGATGTTGTCAACGCTAATCATTGCTCTGGCCTAGCTCCCGCTCTTCCTCTGTGAGTTCAAAGTCAGCGTGTTCGATCAGCTCAGAGTCTGAGATCTTCCAACCATCCTCTTCTTTGGAAAGCGTGTAATTCGCCTTGTACTCAAGAGATCGACGGTGCAGGTGCCGATTGTGTTTGATACGTCCCCGAACGATCCAATGAGCATCAACACTCGCCCCAGACACATCAATGCTTCGGTACTCGATGTCATCAATGATGATGACGACCTTCTCTGAAGCCTTCTTGAGATGAAACTGCCTGATCCGCTCAAAATTTTTCTCGACCTCCCGCTGTGTGAAGATCTCGGCGAGAGTCTCGTAAAGAGCATCTGTGTCGTCAACGGTGATAGAACCATAGACACGTCCGTGCAGCGACTTAAAGGTCTCCTCTGGAACATCCTTTTGACAGCTACAACCCATTCCTAAGCTGATTGTCGAGAGAGTTCCAAACACTAGAGCGCACGTTTTATGGATCTTGCTCTTGAGCTTCGAGCCCTGCCCACCAGATTCTGGAAATGCACACTCATTCGGATCCACGGATAGAGATCACCTTTTTTTGCGGAGTTCTGGCAAAGATACCTGACTCAAATCTCTAATGCAATATTGTTGCATTAGATACGGGCTCGAGCAACAGTTTGCTTTCTGGATCCCGATCTGAGATGTCGCAATACTTCTCACCGCAAACGCCGGAGACTCCATGAAACGATTTTCAATTTCAGTCTTTTTCGCAGCCTTCTCTGCAGCCACCTCGTTCCACTCCGTGGCAAGTCCAAGTGAGAATGACGTTTCAATAGAGGTCGCCCTAAAGTCATTGGATTCAGCAGGTGATGTGCTTATGATTGCCGACACAAATCATCAATCCACCAGATTGGTCGAGTTGATGACATCAATGACAGAGCTCTACAGCACCAAGGCCAGAGCATGTTTCTTCTTAGAGCTCGACAAGCGAATGCAAGTACCGCTCGACCAATTCGCAAGAGGGCAAACTTTTGAGCGTTCTTTTATGTCAGCATTAGCCACTCTTTTTCAAGAGCTTGGCCGCCCACTTGAGGATCTCAAAGTTTTTCAATCTTATGAGAGAATTCTTGAGTTTGCTCGTGATCGAACTGAGCAAACTTCTGCTTTTGCCTATGACATTGACTTTTCCGATGATATTGGCCAGGAGCTTGGCCGCTTAATTGAAAAGATAAGAAGCGGAAATATCACCGACGAGGAATTGCAGCGATTTGAGGAGCTCCTGAGCCTTCGACATCAAGAAATGGTGGAAAATATCCACAACGTGCTCATTGATCGCGGGCAGGAATGCAAAAAAACAATTGTTTGGACGGGTGAAGGTCACATGTCACTCGATCAGCATACTTTCCCGACTTTTCAGGAACAACTCTCAGGCTGGGGGTATAGAACATCTGAAGTCAGAGCAATTTCAAGGGAGTGCAAAACTCCGGAGCACCCCTTTTACAATCAAGAAGAATGCAGGAAGATAGCCACTCACTGGGATGGGCTCTGGTTTGCGACCCCCTCTTCAGAAAAGAGTTTCACATTTGATTTCATAGGCCGATGAGAATGAAAGCACTGTTTGCCAACACGCTGCTGGGCGTCGGTTCACGATCGCAATCTGAAATGATTCTTTGCAGACTCTACCATCTCCCCAAGAATGGCAGCTTCAACATACATCATGTGACCTGCTTCAAACCTTTCGTGGACAATGTTTTTACGGCACTCTTCGGGGACCTGTAAATGATCCAAATCGAAGCTGACACCGGCGGTTGAAACCGCGAGGTCGTAGTAGCCTGAAGTGGCATAGATCTTCATTTCAGGATTCTCTTTCAGGCTTTCGCTGAGAGCCGACTCAGATGAGTTGCTGAAGTTCTCACTCTTCCAATGTGACGCAATGCTTTTGCCAAAGTGTTTGTATGGCTCTGACTCCGTGACTTTTAAGGAATTTCGAAAATAGCAGTTCGTGAGTTGTGTCATACGGCATTCAAGCACCGTCAAAGAGGGGTCCCGATACTTTGGAACGTATTCAACTGGGAACGACATGGTGAACCTTGAGTCGAGTCTTCCCGGATACCTCGTCTCGTTCCGAAGCAGGTGTTTCGAAAATGACCTCACGTTGAACGCATCGTCTTCTTCCAGAAGCACATCAAGTGAAATGCCAATCATTTTCGCAGTGGTTTCTTGAACCTGTTTTGAACACCGAGAGAAGCGCATCAAAGCTATTTTCTGCAGGTAGCTACCAAAAAAGAATTCCTTTGCTTGAGAATAGGCTTCTTCTGCTGAATCCGCAGACTTGTTCAGTGATGATCGAGAATGGTACCAAGCCGTCACAGCAAAGGAACACATGAAGTTCGCCCTGGCCACCACATGCTCTGGAATTTCTTCAATGGAGCCATAGAACAGATACGGCGCTACCAAAAAGAGCCCCCGCGGGAAGATGCCATAATCAGCGATCAGATTTTTACAGAGAAATGCTGAACGGTAACCTCCATAGCTTTCACCGCACAGGTATATCGATCGACTCCAATGGTTCCCCTGATCGAGAAATCGATGAATGAACTGCGCGAAAGAATGAGCATCGGCCATATCAGCGTAAAAGTGGCTTTCAGACTCTTTGTCCTTGGTTGTCGAAAATCCTGTTCCGATGGGATCAACAAAAACCAGATCAAATTCATCCAGAAGGGTGTGTTCGTTGACGATAAGATTGGAAGAGGTTTTGTTTGCGACCGAGGTTTTGTCGAGGTTGTCGATACGGTAGGGACCCAGCGCACCCAAATGCAGCCACAAAGATGCTGAGCCTGGCCCACCATTGTAGCAAAACATCAAAGGCTTGTTTCTCAGTTCCTGGTTTTTCTCCAAGTACGCAGTGTAGCCCATCTTCGCACAGTTTTTCACTTTTTCGTCTTTGGGACTATCGAGAAGAATCTGCGAAACAGTGGCTTCGTATTTGATCTGTCGGCCTTTGCACGTGATCTCGTGCTGGGTCGTCGCTTTGGAAACATCTTTGTTCCAGTTTGTCTTCTTTTCAGTATCAACTTGAGATTTTTCGGTGCTCATTTCTCGTTCTCCGAAGGACTAAACAGCTATTAAAAGTGACCAAAAACTCCAAGTTTTATCGTGTTTACAGCAAGCTCGGTTTCCTTCGCCTCTTCTTCACCTTTGGAAACCATGTATTTTCCAGTCACCAGCTCGTAGGCCAAAAAGGGAATGATTGCTGAAGAAAACCCAGGATATTCGAGCCCAGCAACAATCTGATTTCCAGCGGCATCAGGAACAAGCTGCTTGTTCACGGTCACTTCTTCGGAATCGCCATCGGCCTCGTTTGTTGTTGCCAAATTTGAAAAAGAGACAAACGGAGTTACGATACCCTCGACGGTGTAAGAAGCGTCGACCACGATTCCAGTTTGGATGGTCTTCGAGTTTTTGCTCACATACCTTGTGGTCAAATTGTAGTCCACGGCCAGGTCAATACCCAGGCCTTCATAACCCAGACCTACTGCAATGTGGTTTGAACGAGCGATATCAAACATTGAGTATTGAAGAAGCGGCTTGAAACCTCCAAAGTTGCCTTTGTACTCAATGGCAACTTCAGGCTGCTGTATTGAACTCTTGTCGTTGGTCAACTGCAAGGCCACAGAGCCGAAAGACATGATTTTGCTGCCCAACTCAATCACAGGCTGATAGCTACTGAAGGGCCTTCCTCCCGCAGAATTGAACAGGGCTTTGTAGTGTTTCACGAGTCCTGATCGGATGTTCCTATGGCCAAACTGCTTAACTTTATTGTTTCCCAAAAGAAAGTATACAGGGCCAAATTCACGCTTGAGGTATCCGTATTCAAGATCAGATTTCGTGAGATTGTACCTAACCCGAAAGCTTGTTGCGGAGTCGAGTTCTCCCCTTAAGTTCAATCGAAAACCAGTCAGGCCAATTGCGGTAGATGAAATGGCATCACTTTCATCACCTTGAACAAAAGTACCTGATCCCTTCTCAGGATCCGTTGCATCGGGAACTTCGGACACGTTGTTGGCATTGTCGTTATACTCCAGTTCCACGCGGTAGTCGGCTTTGAGCTTGAGTTTCAAAGCTTTGACTGAAATCGGAATATCCGAGGGCTGGTCAGAGCCTGACCCTTCTTCTTCTGCACGTGCAACAGAGCCCATGGCACTAACAATGAGAATTGAAAGTGGAACGGCAACCCCTCTTTTTTGCAGCATCACCCAGGTTCTCCTCGTTTAGAAAATTGACATGGTCAAGAATCTTCGCTGTTCCTGGTTCAAAGTCAACTCAAGCACCTCCGCTGCGAACCAACGCCAACTTGCTAAACTGGCTCAGACGAGGAAAGCATTTCCGAGCTTGCACAACGCAATACCGAAGTTGCCGCTTCGAAAGAGGCCACTCAATCTAAACTGCTATGAAGAATGGAATTCAAACGCGGCCTCCATGAAGGAGCTGGAAATGATTATGGAACTTGTTCTCCTCATTTGCCTGCTAGCTTTTATGTTTGGCCTTGGTCTCGGATTGACTCCATTGGACTTCAAACGGGTCGCGACCGAACCCAAACCCGTTGTTATCGGCCTGACCTGCCAGCTCGTGATGTTGCCACTTATCGGTCTCCTCATCGCATGGGCTTTCTATCAAGGCAATCTGACCTTTTTTCTGGGTTTGTTTATTCTTGTGCTCTGCCCCGGTGGTTCCACTTCGAACCTTTTTGCCGACCTGTGCAAAGCTGATGTCCCCCTGAGCTTTACACTCACCGCTCTTTCTTCGCTCGTTAGCCCATTTGTTCTTGCGATTGTGCTGAACGCCTTCTTCTCTGACATGCTAGCCGGCTCTGCTGGGCTTTCGGCAATGCTCTCAACAACCATGAAAATCCTCACGATCTCACTCTTGCCAATGCTGTTGGGAATGTTTGTTCGGGCCCGGTACCCCAAAGCTCGATTGGCTCTTGAAGCTTCTATCAAAAAGATAGCGGTGGTTTTGCTCGTTATTGCAATTGTTGGCATTGGTTATCAAAACTCCGGGCAAATTGTTCCTTCATTCTCCCTATATGGAGTTCCCTGCGCGATCCTACTTGCTTCAACCATGTCGCTCGCATGGTTCACAGGTAAGGCGGGAGGCCTCAAATACAAACAACGGATGGCAATAGTCGCAGAAGTTGGAATTCAAAATGGGGCAATGGCCATGACGATCGCTTCTCACGAACAGTTTTTCGGGCAGAAAGAACTGGCCTTTGGACCCATGGTCTATTCATTGATGATGTATATGGCGATGGGAATTGTCATCGCCATTTCACGATTCAGCCCAAACAAGTCAAGCTCAGTCACGGCTACTCTCGAAAACCCCTAGAGCTTCGTTACTGTGCAGGTGGTGTTCACACCTTCGAGCCGACATTCACCTGAGTGTGATTCGCGCTTGAAAGTTGAAAACGAAACACCAGCTGTGCCATCGGCTGCCTTTGCGTTTGCCAGTGAGTAGGTGGTTCCATCGCTGTTTGCGGCAAACTTGCTGAGCGGAGTGACAAACCTGTTGACCCCGGTTGCCGTGTCGCTCCCAAAATAGGATCTTGTGTAACCACCAAAATAGTCACCTTCTGAGGTAAAAAAGAGACCCAGTGTGGCCATCATTTTCCCATTTGCCGGGTCTTCAGCAACAACTCGATAGTGCTCCGCAGTGGGGTTCCCAGAATCGGCTGTGGCCAGCACATCGGGGTAGTTAACCAAAGCAAATGTTGTCTTCACTCCAGTGCCGCTTGAGTCGTATGGGAAGCTGGCGCCCCCGGCCGTAGCTGCTTTGCTGGCGTTCGTGTCTGAAGTTGCGTCTCCAAAAGCAGCGATGCCTTCGAGATCAAAATAAAGCTGGAGATTGAGCTTTGAGGTTTGCACCAAGTTTGCAACCCCCTCGTCGAAGGTCTTGCCCGCTTCAGCGCTTGCTTCAATTTCTTCTGGAGAGGCAGGAGCCGTTGCATCAATTTTTACAGGCCGAGGCAGACGGTAAAGCGTTCGGCAGCCTGTGAAGTAAATTGTTGCGGCACCTTTTTTCGAGGCGTCGGTCGTCAGTTCCCCGCTTCCAGATTGCGTGTAGTGCACAGCATCTGAGGAGTTTCCGGTAG
>JANQPW010000870.1 GCA_028285285.1 Silvanigrellales bacterium | reverse complement strand
GATGATCGGCTCTTTGTGTCGACGTCGCTTGCAGTGTTCACAAGTGAGAGGAGTGCAGAGCGATTGGAGGCGAGTTTCAGCAGCGCCCGATTGTGATTGTTTTCTTCAATGGTCTTGTGCAGCTCGGTGACGTCGGCAACAACGACCAGCAGCGACTCCGCTTTTTCCTCTTTGTTCAGGCGTGGGAAGTAGGTGAACTCAAGTTTTCGCCCATTGATTTCAAACGACTCCGGAAGTTGAGAAGCACAAAACTCCGGAAAGTCTTCTTCGAAGACTTGTTCGTAGAGGGCTGTGAAGTTTCCTCGGTCGCGTTCGTTCAAATTGAGCAGATCTGAAATCGAACGCCCTGCGAGATCGTTTGATTCTTGGTTCAGGAGCCGAGCGGTTGAGTGAGAGTGGCCCCGAATCACCTCTCCGCGTGCGTCGCACATCATGAGGCCAAAAGGGACATTCTCCATGATCTGTCGGATTTTTGAGGTGGTTTGATCGAGAAGAGCAAAGTTGTCGGCTAGGGCTTTCTCGGAGCGTGCGTTTTCCATGTAAAGGGAACGGATACTGAAAAGAACGACCAGTGGCGGGAGGATTTGCAGTGAAAAATAGTTTTCGGCGAGCTGCTCTGCTGGAAGTTCCACGAGGGGGCCAAAGTTCTGCAAGTAAACTGTTGCCCCCACATTGGCGAACACAGAAAAGAGCGCCAGCGCCATGACCCCACGAATGTGCCGTGGTGAAAACAGAAGGAAAGGAAGCACTGTGGAAATGAAAAAGGTCACCGCTGTGCCTGATGGTATTCCCTCAGCAATCATGAAAACGCAGTTCGCCATAATGAGATTCAGGGCAACCACAGTTTTTGCAGTTGTGAAGAGACCCGCCCAATTGATGCCCACAACAAAGGCGTTCACGAGAGCGTGAGTGGCAATGGTGGCCACCATCCAATCTGGCATTCCTGCCGAAGCTTTTTGCAGCGTGCTGAGACTCATACCAACCACGAGGGCGATGGCGACGACATTTGTGAGCTTGAGCCGTTTGCGGGTTTCTGCGTCTGGTGCGTAGCGAAAACCTGCTTCAAATATTCGCCCCAGACGAAGTTTTTTCAGCATTTCCATTTCTCCCAATTATTTTGGGTGGTTGAGTCATATGTGTTGCTCGCTCCGAGTCTCAGGGTGCGAACGTGAGAGGGAATCGGCATCAATAGTCCAGGCTTGAGTCAATTTTTTGAGATTTTCTCTGCCGTTGCTTGGGCTGCAAGGCTAGGTGTTGCCGAAAGCGAAAAAAAACCGTGTTCCGCTAAAAAACTGTATGATGTTCCTCTGAGAGAGACCGAGCTGAGGAGGCATCATTCGTGAATTCTTGGAAAGAGAAACCGATCGTGGTGGGGTTGCAGCTCCTTTTGGTGGGAGCGCTGTTTTCTGTTTTTGAATCACTTGAGCTGACTGAAATGCCATTGGCTTTTGGAGCGACCCACTCGGCGCAAAAGTTGCTCAGGGAGGTTGAGCAAAGACCAGTTGGAAAAGACTCCTTTGGCCAGTTTGGTATGGTGATTTCATCATCAAGTGGAAAAGCAAAGAACCGTAGTTTTCACTGGTGGAGAATGGAAACAAAGGATGGCGACAGAGACCTCATCAAATTTTCCGAACCATCTCAAATGAAAGAGACAGGGTTACTGATCCACTCTTTTGATAAGGGCCCGGACTCCCTGTGGCTTTTTCTTTCTCGGGCAAAAAAGAAAGAACCCAGAAGAATTTCTGGTGCTGATCGAGGCAATCAGTTCCTTGGTTCTGACTTCTCCTATGTGGATTTCGAAGTTCTTAAAGAGGCTGATTTTCATGCAAAGAGCTCCTCAATGAAGCCATCTTCCGCTGTTGTTCAGGAGTACAAAACCCAAGCAATTGAAATTAAGCCGAAAGACAAAGAGCATCCCTATGAGAAACTGGTGCTGTGGGTTGATCAAAAGAGCTTTGTGCCCGTTCTTGTGCACTCCTTCATTGCTGGAGAGCTTGTGAAAACCCTTGAGGTGTTGGATATGAAGACCATCGACGGGATTGTGACGGTCATGCAGGCACGTATGACTCGGGTGAAGAAAAAATCCAATACTCTCATCAAAACGAAACAGGTGAAGTACAACGTGGGTCTTCCGGAAAGCTTTTTCACCGTGAAGCAATTGAGTTCGGACTTGATCAAATGACTTCCCTCGCGCAGCTCCTACTGGAGTCTTTTTCTCATAACTCTGACCGCACAGCGCTTGAAATTGGCGCGGCGTCATGGAGCTATGACGAACTGAGATCGCAAGCAGAACAAGAGGCTCAAAAGATACCATGCGGATCTCGAAGGGTGGGTGTGGTTGCCGGGAGAGGCGAGCCCATGGCCTATGTTTGGATTTTGGCTTGTGTGCTTAAGGGTTGCACCTATGTGCCCATCAACCCAGAGTGGCCACTTGAACGCCGAGAGGCTGTGGCTGAATTGGCTCGGCTCCACCATGTGTTTGGTAGCGAACAGTTTTCCTGTGTTTCAAGAACTGAAGAATGTGGGGAAGAAGAACGGGTCGGGAGGCCAGGGCCGGCCTATATCTTGTTCACTTCGGGAAGCACAGGTGTGCCAAAAGGCGTTTGTGTGGCGGAGCGGAACGTCTTGGCTTATCTGAGCAACGTTCAGGAGGTTGCTGGGGTTTCAGCTGAATCACGCTGCACGCAAAGCTTTGAGTTGACCTTTGACTTAAGCGTGCACGATCTGTTTGTCGCGTGGCAGGCTGGGGCGTGCTTGGTTGCAATGGAGGCTGCCGATCTGCTTTTTCCGGCCGCCTTTTTGCAGCGAAAAGGCATCACTCATTGGTTCAGCGTTCCCACCCTAGGCGCTCAGGTTCAGCGGCTTGGTCAGCTGACCGAGGGGGCGTTTCCACTTCTTCAGCGTGTGTTGTTTTGTGGGGAAGCCCTTCCTCAGGCTTTGGCTGCAGCTTGGTCATCGGCAGCGCCCCATGCTGAGGTCTATAACCTTTACGGGCCTACCGAAGCGACCATTGCTATTCTCTTTCATCGATTTGACCTGTCCGTCGACTACCCCCGAGGAATCGTGGCTATTGGATTTCCGTGGGGAAACGAGCGTGCGTGGCAAGATCCCCTTTCTGGAGAACTGATTTTGTCGGGAGATCAGGTTGCTCCGTGGGGTTATTGGAATGCTTCTGCTGAGCAGCAACAAACCTTTGCGCTCCGGCTGCCTCCATCTTCTTTGCCGACTCAAGAAAAAGACTCCAAGGTCTGGTCTTACAACACAGGAGACCGAGTGTCGTTCGACTCGTCTTTTGGTTTTCTTTTCATTGGAAGATCTGATTCCCAGGTGAAGGTGCATGGCCACCGCATTGAGATTTCGGAGGTTGAGCACCTGCTGCGGCGTTATGTGGTGCCAGACCATGAGGTGCATGTGATCCTGTTGCCCGGGAAGAGCCCCCCAACCACCACTGAACTTGTTGCAGTTGCCTGCGCAGATTCAGCAGCGGCCGGGGTTTTTGAGGAAACTCGGAAAATGGAAGAAATGGCCAGAGCTCATATGCCGCACTACATGGTTCCTTCTCGGTTTGTGGTTGTTCCACAGTTTCCCACGAACACCAGTGGCAAGATCGACCGTAGGGCGCTGACAAAGCAAGTGGAGCAATATGAGCGTGGATGAGATCGTGATGCCGATTGTGTTGGCGGCTCTTATGTTTGGAGTGGGAAGCTCCCTTCAGAGAGACGACTTCCGACAGGCTGCACGGCATCCTTGGTTGCTTATTTTTGGCCTGGTTTCTCAGGTTCTTGGTCTGCCTCTGTTAGCTGTGGGTCTTGCGCACGTCTTTGAGCTCCCTCTTCAACCGGCAACGGGGCTCCTGTTGCTTGCATGTTGTCCAGGAGGTGCCGGATCTAACCTCTTGACCTACCTTCTGAGAGCCGACAGCGCTCTTTCGGTGAGTTTGACCTCAACTTCAAACCTTATCGGAATTGTAACGACTCCTTTGGTGTTTGGGTTTGCACAGGGTCTGCTCCCCCAACTGGGAAGCGTCTCTCCTGAAGAGGCGCTTCAATTTCAGCTTCCCCTTTGGCAGACGATATTGACCTTGCTGGGAATGGTTGTGTTGCCGGTGTTGTTTGGTTTGCTTTTTGGAGAGCGTTTTCCTGAAGCAGCTCGGAAGGTGGAGCCCGTTTTTCGTAAGGTCTCTGGAATTGTCTTGATTGGCATGTGTGTGGCGTTGGCAGTGCGCAACTCAGAAATGGTTTTTAGCCAAATTGGCGTGCTGTTCTTTCCTGTGTTTCTCCTCAATGTTTTGTCAATGGTGTGGGGAGGAACCGGGGCCTTTTTGATGGGTGCTGCCAACCCCCAGCGTAAAGCGGTTGCCATTGAAGTGGGTTTTCAAAATGCCGCTTTGGCTCTCACTTTGGCCATAACGGTGATGGGTGCCCCGCCCTTGGGGATGGCTCCGGCGGTTTATGGGCTGGTGATGTTTATCTCAGTTTTTTCTTGGCACGTTATTGAACTTTTGCTTCGGCAGCGACGGGCTGTTTATCCCGAGTGAAGAGAAGAAGCCCAGCGGGCAAAACGACGAGTGTGGCTACTGTTGCCACGAGGATTGTGAGCCCATTCAGGAAGCCAAAGTAAACAACGGGTTTGAAGTTAGACAAAGCAAAGACTCCAAAACCAGTTACGAGTGCGATAGAAGTGAACAAGATGGCGCGTCCAGTGTTGCTCAAGGATTGCTCAAGGGAATGCCGCACCTTGCCAGTTCTTTGGAACTCGTTGCGGTAGGCCAACATAAAGTGGAGTGTGTCATCAATACCAATTCCGATGGCCATGCTTGAAACCAGGCTCGTGGCGATGTCGAGATTGATGTCAAAAAACCACATAGCCAAATATGAGCATAAAACAGAAAGCGAAACGGGAATGAGGCAAAGAAAGGTGAGTTTGAGGCTTCGAAAGATGAAGAGCACGACCAGGCCAACAAGCAGAATTGCCAGTGCAGCCGCGAGTCGCTGCCCTTCTATTATGGCAACATTGACACGAGCCCACAGAGGGAGCTCTCCAAAGCTCACCACATCAATTGAGTCGGGGAGCCGATCACGAAGCCAGTTCATGCCTTGTTGAGCCAGTGCTGAATGCTCCTGCACTGAACGCTCGCTGTAGGTTCCATCGGGGTGTTCCTGCAGGCTCAGTCGACCCATGAGGCGAAGCGAAGAAAAGTCTTCTTTGACAAAATTCCCAAGGTCGTCTTGAAGGTCTCCTGACCAAGAGTACACTTCTATATACTGAAAAACTTCATCGTTTGAGTCGGGCACTTGATAGTGCTCCGGACCATTGAAGGCCCGACTCATGTCTTTCATAGAGTCTGCGAAGTCGAGAGTTACTTGCACATCGTGGGGGTGATTCTGCTTCATCCATGTAGAAAACTCAGAGACAGTTTTGAGCACCGATGCGTCCATCGCAAGAGGGGTGGTGTCTTCAGAGCTCCCACTACCCATCGTTTCTTTCTGCTGTAAAACGATGTCGTAGGAACCAAATCCACCAAAGTGACGGGACACGTGCCGCGCTTGCTGAACAATGGAGCTGTCATCTTCAAAATAACCCAGGGTTCGGTATTCTGCCCTCAGGTTCCCAAAGGCATAGCCACCTGCCAAAACGCCGATCGTAGATAGGGCAATAACTGTCCAAGCTGTTTTATGACCTCGACCCTGCAGAATGCTCTTTCTGTTTTCTTTGTTCTGACTCTCTGTTTTATGGCTGGTTGAGTCGCTCCTGTCTGGAGAGCTTTTGAAAACGGTGATGTCAAAGGCAACAAGAACGGAAGGAAAGACCAAGACGGTCGCCACAAACAGCACAGCAAGGCCAATGGCCATAAAAAGACCAAAATTCTGCACAGCTTCCACTTCACTTGTGAGGTTTGCCAAAAAACCCAGGATGGTTGTGGTGCTGGCTAGGAACAAGGTTGGAAAAATGCTGCGGGCAGCCCCAAGAGGGCCCCGCGTCGAGTGGGAAGTAGGACTTTTCTGGAGATGACGAAGGTGCTGGAGATAGTGGATGGAATAGGCTCCACCGATACAGGTGAGCAACATGGGCACATTGTTGGTGACAACGTTCAGAGACTCTCCCAAGAGGGCCATTGCGCCAACAGTCACCGTTGTGCCAAAACCCACGAGCACAAGTGGGATCGCAACCGCCCAAAACGAACGGAAGGCAACGTACAAGACCGCGCCAAGAATGATCATGAACAAAGGAAAGAGTAAAAAGAGGTCTCTCTCAATCAGCTCCACAATGGCTGAGTTCACCTGCGGGAGGCCGGAAAGCTGCCAATCGGCTTCGCCTGTTCCGAGAGATATTCCCGTTTCTTTAAGGCTCCTCTGAAGGATTGAGAGCTTCTGTGGATCTGAGATCTCTGGATGGAACTGCAGCACCATGGCAAGAATGTCGTAGTTGAGGCTCACTATGTTGCCTCGGTAGCTGGGGTTGGACTTCAGTCGTTGAAGCAATGCTTCTGGATCGGGTGTAGATTCCAGGGTGCTGTCGAGGTCAAGGAGACTTCCGACCTCGAAACCAGAAGCATCACTGGCCAAATGAGGTGTTGTGAACACGGAGTGAACTTTTTCCAGCTCTTGGATTGAATCGAGCTGGCGTTGAAGATGGGCAAGGCTCGTCAGGGTATCGGCAGTGATCCCAATGGGAGTGGTGAGGATCAACACATTCGCGCTTCCAAACCTCTCTTCCATTTTTTTCTTGAGTTCAACGGTTGCGTCGTTGGCCGCCAAAAGTGCTGTGGCATCTCCCGTTCGCTCGACCTTTGTGGCAAAAAAACCAAAAAGACCCATAATGAGCAGCGCTGTGACGAGAGTTGCAAAAGCCCAGCCGCGGCGGTTTGGATCAGAATGTTGCATCGGCGCCCACCTGTGCGTGACTTTGTTCCGAAAAGGTTCCAAAAAAACTGTCCGAGGCGCCGCGGAAGAAGTAGGCCTGGGTCCACAAAGCAAATGTGTCGGAAAAGACATAGGCCACGCGGGGCCGAATCATGCTGCCACCGTCATCTGTGTCGTGCGTGCCCCGAAGTTGGAGAGTCACATCTCCTTCAAAAAAGTTGTGTCTGAGCAATACTGTGAAGAATGCGCGGGGCTCTGTCTTAATGGGAAGGTCCTCTTCGGTGGAACTTGAAGTGGCAAAGTGCTTTCCCCCCCATTGAAGGTTGGCATAAAAGTCTGAGTCAACTGGCGTGTCGACCCCAAGAACATACCGGAGATTGCTCGTCTGTTCTGGATCTTGGCCTATGCGCTCCACTGCAAAGGCCCGTTGCTCCACTGCGTTGTGTTCATAGAGGGTTTCAGCTCGAAGCCCATAGCGACCCAGGGTTGTTTGGGCGTCAAACCCAAAGGCGGGGTGAAGGGTTTTCTGGGGGTTGTGCTCTGTCACCTGAACAGTTTGTGGTCCCACTGCCTGGTAGGTAAAAATGGGTTGGCGGGAACCAATGTGGAATCCGTAAAGTCCAAGATCGAACCCTCGAAAGCTGAAAAGGGCTCGCGTGCCGAACTCAAAGCTCTCAAACTTTTGCGACTCGTGTTCGGAGGCAGCACTTGCGGTAAGAGCGGCTTCTTGGCATGCCCCCCGGCACCAGTCAGATTCGCCATCGGCAAAGGTGTTTTGCCCAATACCTTCAAGTGCAATGGCGGTCAGGCTCCAGTCGTCTCCAGAAAACTGGATCAGTGCCGCCTCACGGGGCATCTTCCGATCGGCCTTGTCGATAGACAGGAAGCGCGAAAAGTCTTGTCCATTCAAAACATCCACGGGGTTGATCTCGTCGGTTTTTCCCCAGCTGAAAACTTCCCGTCCAGCATACACGGTTAAGCGGTTGTTGTAGGTGTATCCAAGGCCAAGCCTCCGGACCAGATGATCATTTGTTTCAAGATCGGGGTTAGCTAAAAGGAACAAATTCAAGGGAATGAAGACCCTGTGCTTGGATACCGGCAGAAACGCCGGTGGTTCTTCTTCAAGGGTCAATTCAGCTTCGAGTTCGCTGAGGAAGAGTCCTGGTTCTTGAGGCAGACTTTGACCCCACACGGAGGTTCTCCCGCGCAGACTTGAGTCGGCGCGCAGATCTCCTTCTGTGGCAAAACCCACTGATGAAAAAAATGACCAGAAGAGCATTGCCACGCTCCATGTGAAATGGACAAACTTCATCTTTTGATAGATTCCATCACAGAAAGGAGCTCAGAGACCGTTTTCACATCTGCGAGGTCTTCCCCATTCAGACGCACATCAAACTGATCCTGCAG
>JANQPW010000864.1 GCA_028285285.1 Silvanigrellales bacterium | reverse complement strand
CTTGTGGTCGTGTGCACCAGTGCTGGGCAGTCACAAGCACCCCCCCAAAAAGCAAGACAAGCCCCTCCAAAGCTCCGAGGCCCTGGAGCCACTGGTTTTCAAAGATCGCGACTTCACCCTTGATGACAACTTGTTGCGGGTTGGCGAGCTCGAGAAAAGAGAGGTTGTGGTGGAAAACGATCCTGTCTTTCAAAAGCCGAAGGGCTACCTAGCCTTCGATTTGAGGCAGTTGCTGCAGGCCAAGATTGAAAATTTTGAGGCAAAGCTCCACGAGGGAACACTCGACCTTGGGATCACTTTCGTGAACCGGGATCGCCAACGCTTGACCCGCCGTCTGAAAAATCTTTTGAAAGAAGGGGTTAGCACCTTCCTCGCTTTTCAAGAAACAGCAGCTGAAAACTCTCTCCCCTGGAGTCTCATTCCCGGAAGCCGTGCTCCCGTGACCCTGGGGCCCTACTACCTCATGATTGAATCCACCACCAACGGAAACAGCTCATGGGAGTTTTTTCCACGAATTGTCAAGATCATCGTGACCGACCTCAAGAAGTCCTTCGCAGGGGCCTACCCCACCCCCACTCCCCAGCAGCCAACCGCGGAGACCGTATCGGCCGAGGCCGAAAGACTCCGCGGGTTCGAGGTCTTCCTCCAAAACTGCTCCGTTTGCCACAGCATCAACCTAAAAGGAACACGAGAAAGGAGTGACCTCATCCAACCGAAACACGTGATCTTGCCCGACTCCACTGTGGAGAGTTTTCGCGAGTTGATCATGCCACCTTCGCCTGAGGCTCCGGCGGAAGAAGCCACAGCAACCCCACTCCCCGAACATCTCAAGTTTGCCGCCAAGCTTTCTGAGGAAGACACAGCCGCTCTCTTCAAATATCTGCAGACCACTCAACCGGTGGATCTCTCACAGCAGAAGCCCTGCGAGAAGCAGGGGAATTGCCCGCCCCCACCCGAGTGAAACGAGAGCTCGACTCTCAGTCCTCTGCTTTTTTTGGTCCTTTGGAATTGAGGAAAAACTGTCCAACTCTTGTTGCAGTGATTGGAGTAAAAACTGCAGTAGACAAGATAAGGGCCAGCACCGTGGCAATATGCCCGTCTTCTGCATCTTGAGCCCGCTGTGATCGCTCAAACCGAGCCGCAACCTGGTTTTCGTACTCGTAGGCCTTTTGCGACCAATGGGGGTTTGCTGATGGATCTTGTTGCTGCACGGTTTCAATAAAGGGTGTGGTGAGAGGAACGATCACGTCTGCATCGGCGGGTTTCAAGCCACTTTGCGCGCCGAGCGCCCACTTCACATAACCCGTGATGTTGGCCTTCACATCGGGCTTGAAGTTCAACCCGTCGGGAAGCGACAAACGGCCAAAAGAGTCATCGGCAAGACTCTCGGGCACACCGGGGTAGTCGCCAACAAAGAACACAGAAAACCCTGGCTTTCCAGCCTCATCAGTGATTTTCTGGAGGTAAATAACATACCGAATTCCCGCCCTTTGGGGTAGTTCCAGCGCCTGTGGGCTTTGGTCTGCGGAGGGTATGCCCTCCCACTGGGGAACTCTGTCCCATTGAGAGGTGCGTTTTGGAGTCAGAAATCCATCTTTAAGAACGCCTTTTTGAAGAACCAAGATGTCGGCAGGTGAGTCAAAAAAGGCGTCAACATCTGCACCACTGGCCGACACCTCCAAACTTTCGTGGAGAACATCTCCACTGGGAGTGCGGAGGTTCTCAACCCTGCCCCTCTCGTTCGGAAGGGTGGTTTGGGTGCTTTCTTTCGTTTCAAGGTTGGTCGCCGTGACTTGCACTCGCCCGTCTTGTGTCTTGCCAAATTCCACTTTCAGATCGTTCCCAGGGCCGGCAATCAAAGGATGATTCTCAAGACTCTCTTGCAGTTCGCTTGAAGAAACACGTTCGACCGCTGGGCCCCTGGCAACTTCACGCCAGGCGTCTTCGGTGTTGATGTGCATCTGCTCAATCGTTGCCGTTTGGGTCACTGCCATGCCCGCAAGGGAGAACACAAGCGCTCCAGAACCCCAGTGAACAGTGTTGACAAGGGCCTCACCCCATCGCGAATCAACTGCGGAATTGTTCTGTGGCAACTGGTGACTCTGCACACAGGAGGCCAGAAAGAGAGAAGAGGAAAGAAAAGCGGCTACAGATCGGGTGATCAGAGAAGTCATGCGGGCTCCTTTAGTGGAGATTTCTTTGAATGTGTCGAAGACCCCCAGGGTGCAAGTATTGGGCCAATCTTCGCTAGTTTCGATCAAAAGGAGAGAATGCCTCAAAATAACTAAACAAAGTCGGTTCCGAAGGAGTGAGAGGTGTTGTTGAAGCGTTGGACAGAGAACTCAGAAAATGAACTTTTCGAGCTCAGGCGCCTTTTTCCGCAGAGGTTGCACCAGGAGGTTTGTTCCCTGCCAACGCGTGGACCCGTTCGATCAGCTTGCGAAACGAAACAGGCTTGCTCATCTGTTCAACGCCCATTTTTTGCAGGTTCTCGCTGAGTTCTGTTGTGAGCAACCCACTCACCACAATGGTTCTGGCCAAAACATAGGGATCGTTTTGCTCAAGCCGGCGGAGAGTTGTCACGCCATTGAGCACAGGCATCGACAGGTCGAGAACGATGACATCAAAGTCGGGAATGTCACGGAGCAAACACCCCAGATCGGCCCCACTCCCACCTTCATGCACCTCAAAACCCTCGTTCTGAAAAATCGCTTTGTACTGCGCCACAATATCGGGATCATCATCCACACAAATCAGTTTTTTCATTTTGTCTCCCTCCAAAACCTCCCAAACCGCTATCAGTCTCGCTGCGCCCCACCGCGCTGTCAAACGACCGGAAAAGAGATCTGAAAATGAAGAGGTTCACCCGACACCAAAACGATGTCTCCACCCGCCTCTCGTAGCAGCCTGCGACAGGAAGCAAGTCCCAACCCTGTGCCATTTCTCTTGGTTGTGAGATATGCCTCAAAAACCTGCTCTCCCACTTCTGCGGGAATTCCTGGCCCCGAGTCGCGGTAGTGACAGATCACACAATTTCGACTGAGCTGAGTTTCAATGCTCACGGCAATGGAGCCCTTCTGCTGCGAGTTCTCCTTCAGAGCCTGAAGAGAATTGTCAAGAAGGTTGGAGAAAACCCGCACCACTTCTGCCTCAGACATTCTCACAGTTTCTCCTGTGAACTCGCTGTGCGAAAAGACCGCGTGCATTTGATCGAGGCGAAACTGAAACATGGCCTCAACCTTTTGGAGAGCTCTGTGAAGATCGCAACCGGGAGACTCCTGACGCGGCAGTTTCATTCTGAGCCCCGAAAGAGCGGCATCGATCAGAGTGTTCATTTGGCGCACTTGGGTTTCCACAAAAGAGCCTGCAGAACGCACAGCAGCAGCTTCTTTCACAACCCCCTGTTCCAGTTGAAAAGCCTGCCCGGCCAAACTCTGAAGGGGGTTACGCAGATCGTGCAGCAAACTCTCATACAGAATTTTGGATTGATCGCGCTCCCGAATGCTTTCTACTTTCTCGGTGAGGCTTGCCTCCATCTCTTGAAGCAGGCCGTTGTAGGTTTCCGCAATTCTCCCCACGGTGGTGTGAGGCTCCACACGGGCCCTCTGCCCCAACACAACCTTTTGGGAATGCTGCCGCATGGTCGTCATGAGCTCGTCCGCAAGCGAAGGACTGTTGTGCTCCGAAAGGTTCAGTCCCAGCTCTTCTTCAGCTACCGTCGGGCGAAGAAGAGAGAATTTCCCATACACCCAAAGAAACAAGTATGTGAAGCCAAAAGCCACGGATCCCACAACCACAGTTCCAAGCAACTGCACAAGGAGCTGTTCCTGAACTCCCCAGGCAACGGCCAGGCCCCCAACAGCCCCGCCTCCCAAGTGCACACTCACAGCCTGCAAAGCATCGTCGACCCTGAAGCGCAGGAGCAGCCGCGAAACCAACTCATGTGCCACCGCACCCAAGATTCCAATGCAAATGGCCTCAACGTCATTCACGAAAGGAAACGCCCCCGTGATGGCCACAACGCCTGCCAGGGAACAAACACAGGGGCGCATCACATCTGTAACTGTTGGTGAATGGCTCATGCTCAGCACAATTCCAAAGGCTCCCCCACCCAAGGCTGCCAAAAGAGTGACAATGGTGCACGCCATCACTCCCGGGTCTTCTGCAGTGAGGCTTGCTGTGTTGAATCCGAGCATTCCCACGACAATCAGCAGACAGCCAAAACAAGACACCACAAGATTAGAAGATGGGAATGAAGCCACGACACCGCGCTGAGTCGGGGAGAAGCGGCCTGTCCGAGGGCCAACAACCATCGCGGCCGCCAACGCAACACACCCTCCGGTAACGTGGACCACAACAGCTCCCGCGCGATCCACAAACCCCATTAGGTTTAGCCAGCCCTCTGAAGCCCAGGCCCAATTCTCAATGAGTGGGAAAGTCACAGCGGCACTGAAGATCACCAGACTGAGGTAGGGTCGAATGCGAAAGCGCTCCGCAACTGCCCCAGAAGCAATGGTGAGCGCAGTCGCACAAAACAAGGCCATTACCAACGAGCCTGGCCCAATCTCGACCTTTCCTCTGAACAGCACTGTGAAAAGCAGATAGGTCGCTGTTCCCACAAAAAAGTCACAAAAGTTCTTCGCCGCCGTGTTGAAGGTGTTGCGCTCACGAACCGAGCCCGATTCAAAAAGAAGAAAGCCTGCCTGGAGGAGCAAGAGAAGCGCTATTGAGAGGAAAAAGAGAGTCGGTTCATGAAGCACTCTCAAAGCTGGGCTTCCTCTCCGATGGAAAAGGCGACAGGAGCCTTAAAAGAGGCTGATCTGGCTGAGAACGTTGCGGGCGAGCAGATTGGTGTCCACCAGGCGGTCCACCAAAATTGAGCTGAGGTTACGATACACTTGAAGTCCCATTTCAGGTTCGGAAAGCAGAATTTGTTGGAGCTTATCGCGATTGGTGGCCAGGCATTTCACTTCGTTAATGGCCACCACAGCGGCAGTCACCTTTCCCGAACGCACCAATGCAAACTCACCCACCGTGTTTCCTGGGCCCATGGAGGCAATGCGCTCCCTGCCGTGACCAGAAACAAGAGGAATCTCAACCTTAACGGTTCCAGCGAGCAGAAAGTAAATGTCGTGAGATTCTTCACCGATGCGGAGAAGGTCTTCTTCTTCGGCAAAGCTCCGGTGTAAAAAAGCGGGACTCATGCGTTGAAAGTCTCTTTCATCCAAGCCAGTGAAGAGACGGAAATGGCCCCGCTGAAG
>JANQPW010000784.1 GCA_028285285.1 Silvanigrellales bacterium | reverse complement strand
TCGTGATGGAGGTAACACCATCTGTGCCAAATGGCCCAAAGAACATTCAAAACACCAGAAAATAGGGCATCGAGACACCACCCTTCCAGAAAAAAACTCAAAAATCTTTGAATATCAGTCATGTAACGAAATTAGCTGCGGCATGCCCACCGCAAAAACGACTCTTTTGGAGATTATTGAGCTCTCGATTTGGAAACGGCTTGTGCCAACCGCACTCTATGAAATAGACAGTTTCCCACAAAAGCTCTTTTTTCCCCCGCTTGAAGTCTTTGAAGAAAAAGGCTTCTCAACTCGGGCTCAGAGAGGTTTTCCACATTCGACGGAGAGGGGCACAGCACCGCAATGGCGAGGAGCTCGCTTTCCAAACCTGAGACTTCTATCACCCGTGGCAACACAAATGGTTCTTTTTGCCTCAAAGCAAACCAATCGAAAGCCTCGGCACTTCCCCCGGTCTGTGACGGGTAAAACATGTCGTCACCATCAAAAAGCGCAAGAGCGAGATAACCATCACCTTTTGGCCAGGCGCGCAACCCCACAAGCTGTTTTCCATGCGACCAATCGAGCTGTGCCCACTCCTCCCGTGGAACCGGACGGTGAGAGGAATCAAAAACCTCGAAAATGATTTCCGTGGTCATTCCAGAAGATTTCTCGAGAAGGACCGCCGGAGGAAAGAGCCAACTGCGCGAAAGAGGAAAAACAAGAACAGCAGCCAACACGAGACCGAACGCAAGACCTGCCTGAGGCCATTTAAAAAGGGTCAGAGCCCTCTGCAGCAACCCCAGCCAGCCCCAGCTTTCCGTTTGGGCGGTAAAACTCTGTGAACGCAGCGGAGGCACCGGAGTGTTCACAGCCTCACGCTCCTCAACCGAAAGAGCGCTTTTGTTTTGAGAGTCCAGATACTGGAGGTGACGGCTCAAACGAGACATATTTTAGCCTCCTGACGCAAAATCTGGGCACGGTGCTTTTCGACTTTACATTCAATTTTCTTCAAGTCCCGTTGGAGAGTTTTTCGAGAGACCGACAAAAGATCGGCAATTTCTTCAAGACTCAGCTCGTCGACAACCCGATAATACAGCAGTGCGGCCTCACGTTGAGTTAAACGCTGGGCAAACGCCTGCAAAGCTCGGCTGTTTTCCACAGCGTTTGCTGCTTGATCGGAGGAAGGCACTGTTTCATCTCCAACATCAGTAAAGTCGTTCCGACGCCTTGCCCTCAGCTCGTCAATCGCAAGATTGTGAGAGACTCGGTAGAGCCACTTATACGCAACGGCTTCTGTCTCAAAGTCGAGCTTTTTTTCCCAAGCGCGCAGAAACGCTTCTTGGACAATTTCACAAGCTCTTTCTTTTTGCTGCACCATGACCGTGACTTTGTGAATCAACAGGCCGGTCATGGTGGCATGCAGCTTTTCGAGTGA
>JANQPW010000748.1 GCA_028285285.1 Silvanigrellales bacterium | reverse complement strand
ACACAAACGACCAAGTCTCAAAGAGATTGTGCCGGGCTTCAAAATTGGCATAAAGCGCGTTTCGGCCGGCAAACTCAAGGTCAAGGTAGCCGCGAACTTCGGTTAACCCTCCAATACGATTAAGATCTTCTGGCCGTGGACTGGATCCTGTAGCCAATGCCACCCGCGAGCCGAGCCCTACGGAGCCCGGGAGCACCAAAAAGGCTTTCAGCTCATGGTGGGAAAGAAAGATGTCTCGGTCGCTCCCAAAACCTTCAAACGCCGGAATGAACTGTGTGGTCAGCTGCCAACCCTGAGGCAAGACCCCCACAGAGTAAAGTGCGCCAAATCGGAGCTGGGTGCGGTGAAAGATGCGGCGCGTGGAGGGTGAAAGGGCACGGCCTCGTTCACGGTTCTCGCGTTGGACCTCGTCGGAAATCTGCGTGTTGTCAAAGCGCACCCATTCGGGTTCCATGCGATAACCAAACACCATCTTGTCGGAAAAAGCTCGCTCGAAGTCGAACAGCAAGGTCGTTTTGACCATGGCTTCCCCGCCGATGATGTTGCGATCGGAATCGTAGTCGGTGAGGAGCTCGGTTTTGCGGTAGAGCCCTGTTCCGAGCAGATTGTCGGTTTCAAAGGCATGGGGCCAGCGCAGCCAGGCATCACCATTGTGTGTGCCATTTCGGTTTTCGTAGGAAAAGAGACCTTGAACTCCAAGCCCCAACCAATTGATATCGTAGACTCCCAGCCGGAAAAAGGCTGTTCCGCCACCTCCCCCAAAGCGGATGTCCGGCAAGGTGGTCCACTTTTCGTCTAAGATGATCTCAACCAGAATGGCCTCTCCCGAAGAGATGGGCAGTAGCTTGATCTCAACAGAACGAAACAGTTTCGTGGCGTTGAGGCGCAGCAGGCCACTCTCGTATTCAGCCACTGAGAAGACATCGCCCTCAGAAATGCCGAATTTGCGTCTCACAAAACTCTGTCGAGTGCGTCCATTGCGATTTTGCACCACAATTGTCGAGACGATTTGTCCGTGAGCTTCATTGGGGGTGAGGCTCACCAGTGAAAGCGACTCAGGACTGCCTTGCGGAGTTTGAGCGAGAGCGCAGAAGGGAAACAGGAGGGTTGAGCTAAGTAACACTAAAGGGATACTTAATAATTTGATAATACTGACTAAAAGCAAATTTCGACCCACGCATTGCTTGAAAATCATGTGACAAACAGGTGGGCACAGTGTAGATGCCTTTTTGCGATTTGAACAGTCACTTCATTGCCTCTGGAGAGCACTCAATGAAAAAGCGTTCGGTGGTGAGTTCTCGAAAGGGGGCTGGAACGCCCACAATGGGGTCCAGCCGCAGCCCACGAGCCGTAGGCCGCGGAGCCCGCATTCCGGCCTTTCCAGCGCAGGCAAAACGCCCACCAGAAGCGAAGATCTGTGGTGTTAACGCTTGCTTGTCTCGCTTCAGTCTCAATTCTGACTCCATCGTGCGGGCTTACTTTTTGGAAGACACGGTCAAGCTTTTCAAACCCCTCATTCGAGAGCTGGCTCGCACTCGACGCGCGTACCATGTGGTGAGTGCCGAAGAACTGGCCAAAATTTCTGGAACTCTTCACCACGAGGGTGTGTGTTTGCTGGCGCGAGTTTCAGATTGTTTGCGTGGCCACGAGGTTTTTGAAAGTTGTGGCGATGGTCCGCTTCTCATTCTCGATGGTGTTCTGAACCCTCACAATCTGGGGGCACTGGCTCGGGTGGGGGCCCACTACGGGGTGCAAGGAGCCATTGTGCTGGTGGATGACGACGCGGAAGCATCCTTTCAAAACAGCAGCTTCTTTCGAGTGGCACAAGGGGGTGCCGAGCACTTGCAGTGGGGAACCTATTTGCGACGAGACGTTGCCCGACTCTTTCATGAGCTCGAAGATCGTGGCTTTGAGCTTGCAGGAACCTCAAGTCATGGGCCTGATGACCTTTTTGACACTCATTTTGCATCGCGGGTGGCCTTTGTGCTGGGCTCTGAGAGCACGGGGCTTTCTCCGGAAGTGGAGCGCCTCCTCACGCTGCGCCTGCGCATTCCGGGAACTGGCCTTGTGGAAAGCCTGAACGTGGCCTGCGCGGCCAGTGGGCTGCTGATGGAACACTGGCGCCAGACTCGGGTGCAGAGCTCGCCTCGCCAAAGAAAGAGGCCTCAGAGTGGCCCTGAACTGCTCGTGACGTCTTCTCACCACTGGAAAATGCGCCACTAGAATTGGGCGTCACTCCGGCAGCAGTGTGAGCTGGGTCACACCATTCTCCAACTCAGCGGTGTGGTTTCGGGGCGTTTGGCCACACCACCTCACTTCAAGCTCAAGATTTTGCGGCCGAAACCCCAGGCCAAAGTGCAGCACACCGTTTGTGGGGGTGCTGCGTTGCCAGTCTGGGCGGAATTCCTGGGTGTTGCTCCGACGCTCCCCAAAGTCGGTTGTGTAGCTCACCGTGACCTGGCTGCCCCATGCGGGAGTGTTGCAGTCGGGAGTGAGAGACATCAACGAAACTTGCAGAGAGCGGGCGAGATTCCAGTCAGCAGAGATGTTTCGGTAGATCTGCAGCTCTCCGCTTGGTGCGATCAGAGCGAGATCCACCGAGCCGTCCCCATCGAAGTCGGCTCTGCTGCTTTCTTTTGCGACAGGCGGGCTCGACGAAGAAAACACCACAGGTGCGAGGTCAACAAACTGAGGGCGGCGGTGGGGGCCGCGGTTG
>JANQPW010000735.1 GCA_028285285.1 Silvanigrellales bacterium | reverse complement strand
GCTCTTTCATTCCAAGCTTCGTCGGAAGAAGTGCCCGAAGCGTCTGCGAAAAGGATCTTGTCTCGCACGCGGCTTTTGTCGGTGAAGAGAGATTGGAGCGTTGAGGGGTCTCGGGGAAGGTAGACGCGAGGCCCAGTGACGAGAGATCGTGGTTCACGTGTGGGATCGTCGGTGATCACACCCAAAATGGTGTACTGAACGGTTCCCACCTGAATGCTCTGACCCAGGACATCTTCACCGGGGAAGAAGGAGTCGGCGAGAGACTGATCGACTAAGGTGCCCGCTCCCTTGCTCTCTGCGAGCAGGCCAAAGGCGCCAGCAGGCGCTGTTTGTGGCCCACCCACCAGGGGGTAGGCTTGGTCAACCGCAACGATTTCCACCAGGGTGCTGCGCTCTGGAGCTTGCGGCGGGCTTGCCATGGAGAGAGTCTCAGAAATCCGTGTTTGTGCAAAGCCTGTGAGGTTATGCTGAGTTTTGAGCTGGGTGAGCGACTCGGGAGAAATGAGTCGGGTGAGGCTCAGCGAGAGATCTCCTCCTAAGGAGTCTCGGGCCCCTGAGCGCACATTCTCCTCAATTTGGACGGTGAGAATGCGAATGGACAAAAATGCAGTGGAGCCACAGGCCACAATAAGACCCGCAAGAAGGGCTGCAAACCACTGCGAACGAAGCGAAGAGAGCGCAAAACGCGTTTTCCAATTCATGAGTGACCCGTTGGGTTTGCAGCGTCAGACACGATCTCTCCACCTTCGAGTGTGAGCATACGGGCTGTGCGCTGGGCGAGTTGGTTGTCATGGGTGACCAAAACAAGGGTCGTGTTGCGGGAATTGGACAGCTCGAGCAGGAGCTCAAAAATCTTCTCGGCGTTGTGCCGATCTAAGTTTCCAGTGGGTTCATCGCACAACAGGAGCTCTGGCTCATTGATCAGAGCTCGGGCAATGGCCACCCTTTGCTTTTCACCTCCTGAAAGGCGCGGCGGAAAGTGCTGCATGCGGTGCCCGAGCTGAACGGCTTCGAGACAACGCCGGGCTTTCTGCTCGCTTTCTGCTGCGCTCTCTCCTGCCAGTTGGGCAGCAATGCGAACATTTTCGACGGCGTTGAGATGGGAGAAAAGGTGAAAGGATTGGAACACAATACCCACCGAACGGGCTCGGTACTGGGCGCGCACGTCGTCGGAGCTGCCGGTGAGGTCAACTCCAGCGGCGAGTATTTTTCCAGATGTGGGAACATCAAGGCCGGCGGCAAGAGACAAAAGTGTGGACTTTCCGCTCCCTGAAGGGCCAACAATGGAGACACTTTCTCCAGCAGAAATATGAAGGCTTGTGGGTTGGATGAGCGTGAGAGGCTCTCCATTTGCCAACTCAACAGTTTTGCTCACCTTGTCAAATGTGATCATGCTTTTTCTCCATGATCATCGGCTTGTGCCGAAAAGGCTCCTTTGCCTGACGTGACCCAGGATTTTCTTTTGTAGTTCATCTTGGTTCCTGAAGAGAGTTGTGAAATGCGAATGGGGCGGGTGCGGTCAACATAGGGCATGGTCAGTTCCGTTGGGATCCCGGCGTCACTTCCTGCACGATTGGCTTGCACCGAAGCCAAACAAAAAACCTTTGAGCCCTGAATGGCTCCCGGCATACCCAGGCATTTGATGTTGCCACCAACGCGCAGATCGCATTGTAGAATCCCGCGGTCTACGGTCAAGTTTCCCTCCACGCCAATTTGGGTCATTTGCAGGTACCCTGTTTTCACATCTCCAAAGACGCGCAGGGTTCCCTCGTAGTTTGTCTGAATGCCAAGGTTCACCTCAAGCTTGCCGTGGACCTCGATGTTGCCGGCAGAGAGATGACCATCAACAATAAGATTACCGTAAATGCGCCAATTCATATTCCCTGCGAGATCGCCTTCAATCCACACATTGGTGTGAAATTCAAAATTCTGGAAAACCTGCTCAGTGGGGTCATCGATGCGATAGAGGTTTCGGAACCGGATGTATTGTTCTTCCATTTCGATCTGGCCTGAAGCCAGGGGAACAATCATTCCATCTTCAGTCATTTCGAGTTCGTCGGGAATGACGAGCTCTTTGAGGGGATCCACGAGCACGGGTGCGGGCGTCACATTGCCGTGAACATCTGTGCCATCGACAGGCGGCACAGGGGGAACGTACTGCATAAAGGGAACACCCTCAATGACCATGTCGTCGGGCAAGCCAGTGTGTTGCAATCGTTTCAACTGACCAGGCTGCCCCTCTTTGGGTTCGGTGCCATGCACAATGTCAAAATTTTGTTTGAAGCCGTAGGGGTTGTAGCGCATGGCGTTCTGCAGCTCTTCCAGCACCTGAGGTTCAGGATCCAACATGACTCCGTGTTGGTTGCGGAGAAAATCGAGGAAAGTTGAAAAGTCAATTTCCGCTAGGCTGGGATCAAGTGATGTTCCCTTGGGAATGTAGGCCTTCATCACAGACTTTGTGACCTTGAGGCTAAAGTACTGGGGGCCGTCCCAAGCCATGGCGTCTCTCCGGAGTCTTGTGTTGATTCAATTATCCTAACACAGGCTGAAGCATCAAAAGCGAGAGAGAGACCCGGGCTTCTTGCGGCTGCCCTGCGAAGTTGAGTAGAGGATCACGAGAAAAGAGAGAAGACCACCTATGTGGAGGGGCCACTGACCCCAAAATGTAAACAGAGTGCGCATGTTGGAAATGGGCACATGGGCGCTGACCTGAGCTGGTTTGAGCAAGGTTGTGGTGTCGATGAGATCCCGCCCCAGCGGATCCACAATAGCGCTGGGTCCAGTATTGGCGGCCAGAACCGCACTGCGGCCGTTTTCAATAGCCCGAAACCGAACGAGCTCTTTGAACTGGTAGCCTGCATTTGAGCGCCCCATCCACACGAAGTTAGACTGGTTCACAAAGAGGCTAGCACCGCCCTCACGGGTTTGGAGTCGCGGCAGTTCGAGGTCAATGGCGTCAAAGCAAATGAGAGGAGCCACTGCATCAAGAGGCGAAAAGGGCAGCGCGTCGGAGCTGTTTCCTCTTCCCACTTTACTGGTGTTGCCCACATGATCACGCACAAAATCGCCCAGCCAGGGAAACCAGTGCTCAAAGGGAACGGATTCACCAAAGGGTATGGGGATCCACTTGCGGTAGCTGGGGCTGCGGGAACGATCGGGTCGCAACAGGAAAGACGTGGAAAAGATCGTGGCCCGACGATAGCCCAGCTCTTTCACTTCTTCTGCGTCGAACTCTGTGGCCTGAACAAGAATGGGAGTGTTGTGCTTTTCTGCAAGATCTTTTGTGCGATTGAGCTGCTCTTCAGACGAGGCAAAGCGGCTGGGTGCAACACTCTCGGGCCAAACGAGCAGGTCTAAAGGAGAGCTCACTTCCTCTAGCAACTCCTCAGAGAGCTCCAAGAGATAAGACAGTGATTGCTTTTGTGCAGAAGAACTCAGGGTGGGGTTGGAGGAGAGCTCGTTGAAAGTGTAGTTGGGCTGGATGAGACCAATGTGGCTCGTGCGTCCCTGTTCTTTGAGCTCGGCATCCACTCGCGCAATGCG
>JANQPW010000734.1 GCA_028285285.1 Silvanigrellales bacterium | reverse complement strand
AATCCATTGTCCAAGACTCTCTTCTGGAACAGTTTCTTGTTGGTCGTGGCGATCGCTTGCTTGGAGCCTGTGGGCCACCAAATGGGGAAATATAAATTGAATATCTTCGGGAATAACAAAGGGCCTCTCTGCAATAAATGCTGCTGCCTTGGCCGCTCCAAGAAGTCCAACAGAGGCTCTTGGTGAGAGACCTTTTGCAAAGATCTTTCGGGTGTGGCCCACAAGATCAAGAGCGTACTCAACCACGGCTGGGCTCACGTGTAGCCCTGCAGCCTGCCTCATCATGTGCTCAAGCTCTCCTGGTTGCAGCACGGCTTCGAGGTTTTTGAGGGTTGAGCCAATGTGATCGGGATCTGTGAGAAGAATCCGTTCGTTTTCCCTTTCCGGCAAACCCAGGCTCACTTTGAGAAGGAAGCGATCGCGTTGTGACTCGGGAAGCCCATAGGTGCCACCTCCTTCGTCGGGGTTTTGCGTGGCCAACACAAAAAAAGGAAAGGGAAGAGGGTGAGTGGTGCCATCAGCTGTGATTTGTCGCTCCTCCATGGCCTCTAAGAGAGCTGACTGGGTGCGCGCTGAAGCACGATTGAGCTCATCGAGAAAGACAAGAGGGGCAAAGAGTGGTCCCTTTCGAAACACAAAGCTCCGTGAGACGGGGTCGAGAATAACTCCGCCTGTGAGATCGCTGGGCAACAAATCGGCGGTCATCTGCACGCGCTTGTGTTCGAGCCCAATTGCTTTGGCAAATGCCTTTGCTAAGGTCGATTTTCCAACTCCAGGACGATCTTCGATGAGCACATGGCCTCGAGAAAGGAGAGCACACAGTATCAGCCGCGTGCAGGAGGATTTTCCAAGAACCACGGAGTCAACGCCGTCGATGACCTGTTGCAGCTTGTGGGCTGTAGAGTCTAGGGCGCTGTTTGGGGAAAGCTGTTTTTTCTGGAACACGGGATCCTCTCGCGAAAGCCCTGATGGTCTCTCCGGAGGGTTCGGGAAAAGAGGGGCTCAACCTAAGGTCATGTCAAAGAGCCGCGGAACTGGCCGGCAAATGATGCCGGATCGGTTCCGCGGCTTTGCAATGAAAAGCTGAGACCTCCGCTTGTGTCAGTTCTTCAAGCGGGAGTCGGCGTGAATGGCCAAAGCTGTCATGCCGGGAATGTCAATCTGTGCATTTCCCTGGTTGTCCACCGAAACCGTGGCTCCGCTGCAGCTCTTTCTATCGGCACTGCGCTTCCCGCTGATCACATCGCAGTACTGCCCTTCAGGTAGCCCTGTCTGCAACAAGTGGTTTAACCGCATGTTCTCTTCTGGGGCTCGGTTCAGAGCCAAAAAGCCTTTGTTTCCTCTAGCGAAGGCAATTTGGTCGATTTTGTTGGAGAAAACATGCATCACATCTTCGTTATGGGTCACGTTTCGGAATTTAACCATGGCTTCAATTGTGGGCCATCGGTGTTCGCACATCCAACCCTCAGCACAGTAAGCTCCTCGATCGGCATTGGCAGAGAGAGTGT
>JANQPW010000733.1 GCA_028285285.1 Silvanigrellales bacterium | reverse complement strand
CCTCTTTCCAGAGCTGCAGTTTTTCACGCTCTCGCAGCCCATCACAGTTGAGGAACCAGACTCACCGCCTGACACCACGCGAAAAGCCCCACGAAAAGTTCCCTCTTTTGCGGAGTCTGCTCTTGAGTTGCCGCAATTTGATCCGCTCAGCGTCACTCTCTCGTTCCACACACGAACTCGGCTCCAGGCCGAGCCTTCTGCTTCTCCCCCTGAGCCCCGCACTTGGCAACCCCACAGTGCCAAAGAAATCACTGTCGCTGCCAAAAGGGAGATCACGCTGAGTCCCCCCTTCGACTGTTCTTTTGAGCTGCCTTTTTCGCGTAGGTCGAATTGAAGTTGAGACCCCGCTCATACACCTTGTTCATCAACTCATCAGAGAATCCGGCATGGTAACAAATTTTCATAACTTGATTCAGAGCCAACTGGTGAGCAACCCCATTCCGTTCAAAACGAACCGCTGAGCAGTGAGAAAGATGATGAGTGCGGAACGGCAGACCTTGTTTCATGAGCCGATAGCTCAGTTCGGTGTCTTCAAAAATATCCATATCTGGAATGAACAAGTCTTCCTTGCGGAAGTGCTTCAAACTAAAGAACGGGCAGTGATCGAGGTAAACAATTCCTTTGCGATCGGCTCGGATGCGATTCGAATACCAAGAGGTGAAGCGCAAAAGACGCTGATCGGAGTCTTGAAACGAGTGGGTGAAGCAACCCCAAGGTTGATCAGCTCCATGTTTGCAGACCCACTCCAAACCTTCCGCAGTGAGAAAAGCACGGGGGTGGTGGTACAAAACAGCATCGGCAACGGCTCTCCTCAAGCCCTCGTTGAGCCGCTCAGCCCGAGAGTTTCTCTGACTGCGCACAATTTCAAAGCCGCAGTCCGCAACTCTCTCAAGCGTGTCGTCTTGACTGCCACCATCCACGACCAGCACCCGCACGGGGTGCCCGGATTTGACAAATTCACGCAAAGTTGAGGTGGTTTTCTCAAAAAAACCACCTTTGGACTCATTCAGGGTGGGCAGTATGATATCTAAGCTCAAGTGCACCTCCTCGGGTCAGTGCATCACATTGAGCAAGAACCATACCCTAGCTGGCTCGCACGGCAAGTTTCACGTGCTTTTTCCCTCCAGCGCCACGGGTGACCTTTCGAACCACGTTCGGTTTGGCACCCTCTTCGGCGACCGGTTCTTTGATTTCTGGTTTGTTTTTCTGATTGTTCTCAATCCAGCGGTGAAAAACTGCATTGATCTTAGCCGCCAAAACATCAGGGCTAATGGGCTTAATACACACTTCATCCACCCCCAACGTGTACAGCTGGGTCACAAGCTTAGGTTCTTCAACCCCTGTGTAAACAACCACCGCAGGGGGGTTTTCCGAGCTCTTGAGGTCGGTTGCGAGGCTAAAGCCGTGCTTGTTGGGCATCTTGAGGTCGGTGACAACCACCTGGTAGTCCCCTCGTTTCATGATCTCAAGTGCATGGCGGCCATCATTGGCCGTTTCACATTCAAACTCGAGTCTCATGAGTGCCCGCATGATGATCCAGCGACAATCCTCATCGTCCTCAACGATCAGGCATTTTGGCTTAATGTTCGTTATTTTTGTCACAACTCCACCTCCCGTTGGCTCATTCCACGGTTAATGACGTATTCGGCAGATTCTTCCAAATGATAAACAGTCTTTAGAATTTTGTATAAAAAATGTTTATTTTCAATATTTTAGAACAAAAAAACAGAACTCGCTTGATTTCCCTTCTATTGCTCGATAGCCGTGTACTTTTAGTCTGTTATGTCCAACCTTAGAATTTTCAGGAAGGTGAACCTTTGAAGGTTGCAGTGATTGGTGGTGGCGCCGCGGGCTACTTTTTTTCTGCCCAGCTGAGTCAATCGCCGGGCATAGAAGTCACACTTTTTGAGGGCACGTCAAGACCGCTCACAAAAGTGCGCATTTCGGGTGGAGGTCGCTGCAACGTCACTCATAATCTCTTTGACCCGCAGGCTCTCTCAACCTCATACCCACGAGGTCAGCGAGAACTGAGATCGGTTTTCGCGCGCTTCCAACCCCAAGACACCATCGCCTGGTTTGCCAAGGCCGGCGTACAGCTGCGTGCGGAGCCCGATGGACGAATGTTTCCTACGACCAATTCCTCTGGAACCATCATCGCCTGCCTCAAAGATTTAGTAACAAAAGGTGGAGTTGTGCAGCGGAATTCCGAAGCCTGCTTTGCCATCTGGAAGGAACAAGATCTTTTCTGGCTCCGCACACGCCATTCCGATCGAGAAGGCCCATTTAGCGCTGTTGTTTTGGCCACTGGCAGCTCGCCGCAAGGGCATCGACTTGCAGAAAGCCTTGGCCACAGCATCACACCTTTGGCTCCCTCCCTTTTCACCTTCGAAATTGCCCCACACCTTTGGAAGCATCAATCGGGCCTTGCGGGAGTGAGTGTGCCCGACGTGAACGTGAGCGTTTCAACGCCTCAAAAGAAGTTCTCCCGGCGGGGGCCTCTTCTTCTCACCCATTGGGGTTTGTCAGGACCTGCTGTCTTGAAGCTCTCTGCCTTTGCAGCACGCGAGCTTCAAGCAACGCACTACAAAGCTTTGGTTGGTCTCGACTTCTTTCCCGAAAGGAGCACCGAAGAAGTCCTGCATTCTTTGCAACAACAAAAACAGACCTTTTCTCGCCAGAACGCCGCCAACGCGCCTGTAGAGCCCATTCCCAAGCGGCTTTGGCGCTCTTTACAGATGGCTGCAGGTATTCCCCCTGAAAAGAAGATGAGTGACCTGAAAAGGACAGAACTGGAGAGTTGGGCTGCGCTGCTTAAGAACTGGGAATTGCCGTTGACGGGGAAGGGAACCTTCAAAGAGGAGTTTGTCACGTGTGGTGGTGTGGACTTGAAAGAGATCGACTTCCGCAGCATGCAGAGCAAGATCTGTTCAAACCTCTTTTTTGCAGGAGAGGTTTTGGATGTGGACGGCATCACGGGCGGATTTAACTTTCAAAATGCCTGGTCGACGGCTTGGATCGCCGCAGAGCATCTGCGGAAAGAGTTTCTCCGCAACAATAATTGACGAAACTCCAAAACTTTCTTACAAAAATGAGCATAATCTGCTGCTTTATCATTGATTCAAGGAAGTTCTCATGACCCTTCAATTGACATCATGGTTCTCACTGAAAAGATCCACCAGAGCCACGGCAATATGCACTCTGGCATTGGCAGGATGTGCCAAAGCCCCTTCCGACTCAACTCTGCTTTCGGAGCTCCCCGGGTTTCAACCCAAAAAAGTGACTCTAGGAAGAGCCTATGACGAAGTTTCAGGCAAAGTCCTCAATCTCAATTGCGTAACAGGTTCCGAGGAGCGAATTGGCAACACAATTGGCCAGGTGAAATATGCGCGAAACATGGGACTGCAAGAGATCCTCAATCAATTTAGTGGCGGAGTCAATGTGTCTCTTCCTGATTGGGCTAACTTCCAGGCAGGCTATGATTTTGCCAACGAAACAAGAAGCACCCTTCTTTCAGACTCTCACTCTGTTTTTCTCAGTGCCAGCCCCAAGAGCGTGGTTCTTCAACCGCAGAGTCTCGAGGTCACCTCTTCAGCACGTGAGATTCTTGATTCTGCCTCGTCTCAGGATATTCAGCGCTACTGTGGCAACGAGTTTGTGAACCAGATCGATCTGGGAGCAACTCTCATGGCCACACTCAAGGTCGATTTTGCGAGTGAAGAAGACAAACGGGAGTTCAATGCCAATGCCGACATTCGCATTGGGCTCGGAGAATCTCGGGCTGAAATCGATGGCAACCTTCGTGATCTCTCAGAGAGCGTGAGAAGCCAAACCCAGATCACCATCCAAGCGCTGCAACTGGGGGGTGTTCCCGAGGAACTTTTCCAAATACTTCCCGACGAGTCAGTGGTGTGCAACCTCATGGATCTCACACCCTGTCTCAGCCTTTTCGAAAACATCATGACCTATGCCCAGAGCACTTTCACAGAACAATTGGGAGACGCAAGCACTTACAACGCCGTGCGCATCCACACCCAACCCTATAGGGAGTCAACTCCTGCTGTTTGGGAGCTGAGAGCACCCGAGCTGAGCCCAGCGGATGAGCCTGCATTTCTGGACAAAATGGCTGCTCTGAAGGCGATGTACTCCGCTGAAAAGACCTATATTGCCAAAGCTGAACTCTACCTTCGCGAATTTGCTGATCATTTGAACACTCCGGAGCGCAACCGGCTCGAAGAAATCATCACGGTGTCAACGGCGAACCTTCGAAGACTCGATGAACACCTCCTTCAATGTCGTCGGAACCCAAACCGGGCGCAGTGCTTCTCTCAATCACCTGTGCTCCAACCTGTTGACTCCGATGTTCTTGAAGAAGGCTTTCGCTCTCCTCTTCTGCAAAGCTCTTTTGCCCGTGAACCCGAAACCTGGACTTTTCAAAAGAACTACTACCGGGTTTTTGACCCTGAGCTCGTCACAGAAACTGTGAGAGAAAAAACCACGCTCCCAGAAACGCATCTGAGCTTCGGATTCTCTGGTGGAGGCTTCATGTGTCACATGGGAACAGTCAACACCATGATCTCCCGAAGCCTCACGCTTCAAAAGGCTGCCGTTGTTGAGTTCGACTTGAGCGGCTTCGTGGTGCCATGCCAATCTTGTGACTTTCCCCGCGCAGCCCTCCTCGTGAATGACCAAGAAGTGCTTCTGCTCCCCAGCACCCTCGATGGTCGCCGCAAAGGTCAAGTGGAGCTCAGCGCGGGAACTCACACAATCAGTATCATGAGCACGACCACGCGTATGTGCGAAGACAACCAATTTGTCTATTTGCGGAATCTGAAGATCGACCGACTCTTCAAGTTGTGATAAATTCACAATCAGCACAAACTAAAAACGGTCTCAAATGTTCGCGCGTCTTAGCCTTCTTTTGATTGGAAACTTTCTGCTTCCCGGCTTGGGAATCGCGGTTCTCCTTCATAAGAAAGGTTGGGCTTTTGCAGCACTGGCCTTCCACATTTTCCTGGTTGTGGGCCCGGCTCACCTGCTGCTCACACGCACCGATGCTCCGGTGGTGCTCTTAACCCAACTGACCTGCTGGAGCTTCAGCAGCTTGCTGCAATCACTTTTCATTCTGCGAACGCTTGCCAGAAAAGAAGAAACACCACTTGATCTTCAAAGTGGTGGCGTGTTTTTGATAGCCACGCTCGTAGGGTTTCTTGCTCTCTCTCACAAAGGTTGGTCTCTTTTAAAGGTGAGCTGGAACACCGCGGCCACAGACTCAATGACTCCGCTGATTGACAAAGGCGATGGATTTTTCTGCAGTCGTTCACCCGAAAGACAGATCAAGAGCTATGGAGCCCAATGGCTCCTCGGTCGAGTTGTTGTGGGGCGCTTTGGCGCTTCGTCTACCCCAAAGCTCCTCAGAGTGGTGGGAGTGAACCTCGAAGGAACAGAAATGGCCAACAAGCAGAGTCTGTCTTCTCCACTCGTTGTGAAACAAATCAAGACAGCCAAGGTTGCTCCGCAAGAGGCCTGCTACCTCAGCCCAAATGGCCCCTTCCTCAGCTCAAAGGCTCTCCAGCTTCCAGACCCTGTCCCTGCCGCCTCTGTTCTTCTGGCGGCGGACGGATTTGGTCAATCTGGTGCAGGAGAAGTTCACACCCGTCCTTTGCGTTCGATCCATTGCATTGTCTACGGCCACCCGTTTTTGGAGGAGTGCCCAAAAAATAGGGCACCCGCTGAAATGAATCCGGCAAATACAAAAAATACGAAATTGGACAATTTGATTTTCAAACAGTGAAGACAACAACATATCTCATGCCGCAAATCCCAGCGGTTCACGAGCTCTCGCATTCGCCGTCCACTTCACAAATACTGTCAAACGTGGCCTCTCTACTTGAGTAAGAGCCATTTACTTTTGTCAAGTGCAACGATTTTTAGCTGGAGGATTCTGTCATGAAAATCTCTCAATTGGTCTCAACGTGTTCATTTGCCATCACATGTCTGTTGCTTCCCGCAGCGGGTAGCGCAAACCCAACTCTTCCTCTGGGCGAGGAAACCATCTTCGCTCCTTATTCCTGGGAAGAACTCAACTCGCAAAATCTCTGGTATGTCGACGCTCCATCTGGTCTCAATTGCCGCACCCAACCCCGGCTAGACGCCCCCATTGTGTATGAGGCCATACCAAGAGACTCGTTGCTGCGGGCGATCAATCTCGTGGGCACACGTGGGTATTTTGGCACCTATTACACCTGGCTCAAAGTTGTGCCAGAGGAAAGCTTCGATCACACCCCCTGCTTCGTTGCCGCCGATCGCTCCTTCATTTCGCAAGCCCCCTTTGACGAGGTGAACCAGGGCAGCCTCTTTGAAGGCAACTCAGACTTTGTTTGCCAGTCAAGCTTTCCTGGAACACGTGGCGCTACAGTTGTGACCACACTCAATTATGTGATCTATCTGTGCTCAGATGTGGGGAGCCCCTTCAATTTCCGCTACTACATTTCCTATGAGCGAAGCGATCTGCGCTTTCCGGCGCTCACCCTCATGGCCAACCGTTACAACCCTGATCAAGGGTCGCATTTTGACTACTACAACGGGGCCTACACCTACCGTATCCATAAGCCCTCAGCCTTCAACCGCTCCCCCAACCTGAACGTGATCTTCCCAGATGGCTCAGGAAGAAACGAGCGTATTTTGCAGTGGCTTGACTGACTCGGTGGGCCTCACCTCCACAACCCAATGTGGTAGCTGGCTCCCACCAAAAAAAGAGGAAATCGACCCGCATTCTCGAGTTCTTTGTCGATTTCCTTTTCCGCCTCATCTTCCAAAACATCGAACCCGAGGCGCAGGAGCGAATTGTCAATATTGCGACCGATTTTCACACTCGAGTCACTGTCTAGAATCACTGAGTAGCCAAGGCCCGCAAACAGCCCAACCGACTCAAATGATCTGTACTCATAGAAAACAGACAGACTCGCCAGGGAAACCTCGGTGGCGATTTCAGCCTCCACCCCAGAAAGGAGAGCAGGCACAACAGGAATATCGGGAAACAGGGCCGTGAATATCTCACTTCCTGTAGACTCTCCACCCAAGTCCATTTTGGCAATTCCCATTCCCAACCAAAGACTCATGCGCTCTTTGAAGCTCACTCGCCAACCTGCCGCAAACTGATAAAACAACGACGAACGCAAAGCCGACTGAATGAGATCCGCTTCCTCGTTGGAAAAGCCATCGCTATTGGACTCCACAAGATTTGTGACCGTCTCGAGATACACATCGGGAAGATACCCCACGCTCGCACGAGCGCCGAGCCCAATGGGGGTTTCAAAACTCAGACCCGCCCCAACCATGAGCGGAAACTCAGTGATCGCCGACAGACCCAAGGTGAACTCGTCGGAAAAGCCACCTTTGACCAAGATCCCGCCAGAGGCCTCCGTTGACCTTGTTCGAGGCTTAGTGTTGCGAGGTTTTAACCCTCTGCGGCTCGCCCATTCTCGTTCGCTCTGGGAGCCCGACTGCACCAAGAGCACTGGCGGCCTGAATGCGGCTGAGGCTGAAGAACCGAGTGCCGCTCCCGCTGGAGCTGGTGAGAAGCAAGAAGCCCATGCAAAGGTCAAGCGCGAAACAATGTCCGACCAGTGCCCAACACGCCTTCCAAGAGAGTTTTCAATTTGGAGGTTCAAGCGCGATGCGAAGCGCTTCATGTTGAAGAGCTCCGACTCGCGCAAGAGAAAAAAGACTCCATTTGCATGGCCAATACGGCTGCACTCTTCTCGGGTGAGCCGAAGCTCGGGAGACTCTTCCAAACGAACCACGAGCCTGAGAGATTTTTCGACAAGGTTCAATCCTATTTTCTCAAGCTCCTCCAAGCTTTTCGTTGAGCCCAGATTGGGTTTTTCTTGTCTCCATTGCTCGCGACGCTGGCGAGCCTGTTCATCAGCCCGGTCTTCTTTCTCAAGCTGCAGGGCCAATTGACTGCTTGCCTCATTCCAAACCTTCGGTGTGTTGCATGCGGTCAAGAACAAAGCCCCAAGACTCAGTTGAACCACCTTTTTCCTCATCTTCGACTTCCCTCCTGGTTCTGACAGCTTCAGGCTCCTTCTCTAAGATAGCAGGGTGGACAGCTATTCATCAGACCACACAGAATGGTACACTTGTCAGCTCAGAGCACTACCTAAAGCAACAACTCAGGAGACGACGCTACCATGAACTACCTTCCATTAATTTTTCCCGCAATTTTGTCGTTCTCTGCATGTGTCGCTCAACGTCAAAGTGTTGCAGAAACAGAAATTGAGTCAAAGAAGACATCTCAGGTGGTTCCCGGCCTGGGCGAAGAAACATTGGAAGAAGATGAAGCCGAGAGCATTCAAAAGTTGATAGAACTGGTGGAGTTCCAAGCCAGCCAAATTTATAAGGTGATGACTCCTGCCCAAAAAGAACACATTTCAAGAAGCAAAACCGGTGACACCGTTCGAGCTGTTCACACCAAATCTCATGGCTGCGTGAAAGGCGGCTTCTTCGTCAATGAAAACCTGCCAGCAGATTATCAAACAGGAGTGTTTCAAAGCGGCCTCAAATTCCCCGCTTGGATCCGCCTTTCAAATGGAGCGCCGGGATATGGTCCAGACAAAGATCCAACCTCTCGGGGTTTTGCGATCAAACTCCTCAACGTGGAAAAAATCTTAGGAGAACGCCTGCAACGGGATCAGCTCCGCTGGTCGCTCCCGCGATATCAGGGCCAAGGCCAAGATTTTTTATTTTTGAATGCTCCCGCCTTTCCTGTCAAGACTCTCAAAACTTACATCACGTTCACAGAAAACTTGGAAAAAGGCGGAATGGCCCCGCTCACGACTTTTGCACGGCCCGACCTCCGTGCGGCGGCGAGTGAAGCCAGGGCTTTTCTTGGAATGATCACCCAAAATGTTGAGAGCCCTCTTGAAATAAGTTACTTTTCCCAGCTGCCTTACCAATTCAAAGATCGGGCAGCAAAGTACCGCATCGACAGCTGTGCAAAAAACTCCAAACTGAAGAAAAACCGCAGGCAACAGAGAAATGAGAAGAAAGGCGACGACTATCTCTATGAAAGAACCAGGAACACCTTGGAAGATAACGGAGAAACGGCCTGCTTTGACTTTTCGGTGATTCGACAAATGGACCCAGTGGTTCAGCCTATTGAAGACTCAAACATTGAGTGGCTCTCCGACGACAAGTCTATTGAGGCAGCCCAAAGGTACGCAAGCGGAAAAAGGAAAAACATTGATCCAAAGAAGAAGTTTGCAAATCGCCTCACCGTTGCTCGCATTCTCATTCCCCAGCAAACAGTGACTGCACCCCTCAGCGACAGCACCTGTGAAGGGCTCAGCTTCAACTCTTGGAATGCCCTTGAGGAACACAAGCCTTTGGGCAACATGAATAGGGCTCGAAAGGCTGTTTATGATCACAATGCCAACCTGAGAAAAAGAAGAGAGTCACCCATTGTGGCCGATGAAGAGCACCATCAGATTCTGCAGCGCCTTGCAACAAGCGACCAAAACTGAGCCTCATACCGTAGAGCGATCTCTTAAGATC
>JANQPW010000732.1 GCA_028285285.1 Silvanigrellales bacterium | reverse complement strand
GTCGACCGGGTTATCAACCGTGCCGCCTACGTCGCCAAAGAAGAAGCCGCGAAACCAAAAGCGGTTTTCGAAAAAGGGGAAAAGGTCAAGGTCATCGATGGCCCCTTCACGAACTTTGTGGGTGATGTTGATGAAGTGAAAACCGAAAAACAAAAACTCCGCCTCCTCATTTCTGTCTTTGGGCGGCCAACACCTGTGGAAATTGAATTCAACAAAGTGGAAAAGGTCGATCCGAATGCAGAGGAATCCTGAAGAACCAAAGAGTCTATCCTACGGCAACTATTTGCAACTCAACAAACTGCTGGATGCCCAGCAACTGCAAAGTGCTCTCCCACGAAAGAACGAGCCGAAACCTCAGCCGGCTCATGACGAATTGCTCTTCATTGTTGTGCACCAAGCTCATGAGCTGTGGTTCAAGCAGATACTCTTCGAACTCGACTCCATTCTCGATATCTATAGCCAAGATAGCGTGCCTGAAGCTAAAATTGGGCTTGCCAATTCACGCCTTGAAAGAATCGAAACCATCTTTGAGGCTCTCATTGGTCACTTGCGCATACTTGAGACGATGACGCCCATGGACTTCCTGGAGTTTCGCAACTACCTCAACCCCGCAAGTGGCTTTCAAAGCGTTCAATTCCGGTTGGTCGAGGCCAAATTGGGCCTCCCGCGACACCATCTAGAACACCTTCGAAGCGGAATTTTTGCTGAAGTGGTGACTGAGGCCGAAAAGAGGCTTCTTTCGGAGACTTTGGAACAGAAATCTCTTTTTGAAGTCTTGGAGAATTGGCTGGAGCGCACACCTTTTCTCGACACTCAGGAATTCAACTTTTGGTCTGCCTACAAAGATGCCATCACAGCGCATCTCGACTCTGACCTTTCGCACGTGGAAAGCAATGAGTTTCTTTCAGAGAGCGAAAAACAAAAGCGACGCTCGGAGATCAACGCCGCCCGCCAAGCTTTCATGGATCTTTTTAACGAAGAGAAGCACGCTGAGCATATCCGTAACGGCGAAAAGCGCCTTTCTCTGAAAGCCACACATGCGGCCCTGTTCATCTACTTGTACCGCGACCAACCCATTCTCCAGGCTCCCTTTCGCTTGTTGACTTTGCTGACAATGATCGATGAACACCTCCAGACCTGGCGAGCCCAGCACGCCCTCATGGTTCACAGAATGATCGGCGTGAAGATCGGCACAGGTGGCTCGTCTGGCTATGAATACCTGCGATCAACGGTCAATTCTCACCGTGTGTTCAGTGATCTTTGCAACTTGTCCACATTCTTATTGCCACGCTCGTCGCTGCCTGAGTTGCCCAACAATTTTATTCGACAATTGGGATTCTCATCAGAAGCCAGCTAAGAGAGTCTGTCCGATGAACTTTGGAGGCTTCGTTCTGGCCTTCTCGGTTTTCAGGGAGACTCGGATGGCTCTATTCTATGATCCCGTCATTTCCAGCCTGAGCGTTTCCGCTTGCCGTTCCGCCGGCAACAGACGTGGTTCCTGCGAAGGAGTCGGTTGTGATGTTCAACACGATGCGCCCACCGGCTCCGCCACCCCCATTGTAGGAAGCGCTTGTGGAGTAACCACCGTTTCCGCCTGTCGCATCAACCGCACCGGTTCCAGACAATAAGCCAGCTGTGATGTCCAAAGTACCGCCAGCGCCCCCACCGCCAGCACCGAAGCTTGCAGAAGCTGTGGGGTTTCCACCATTGGCTCCCTTCACGCTGAGCGAGCCATTGACTGTGAGAGTGTCGGTCACATTCAACGTGATGTGCCCCCCGCCAGCACCACCGACACCATAGGTCGACGCTCCACCACCACTCCCCAGGGTTGAATCTGCCGGCGTGTAGGCCGCGCCTCCGGAAGCCGTGTTGTAGGTGCCGGAGTTACCACCAGCTGCACCATGACCACCACCAGCAGCGCCGGCCCAGGTGTTGGTTTGTCCACCTTCCCCACCACCAGGCCCAGCTCCGACTGTACCCAAGCTCGCTGTCGTGCCACCAGCATGACCCAGCCCGGCCGCAGTTATGCTGCCATCGATGGTCACATTGCTTGCAGAAATAGCCATGTTACCGCTGAGAGTGCCGCCAGTTCCAACAGTGATTGTTGTCGCACTGAGAGCTCCAGAAGCTTTGTGAAGCACTGCAGTGTCTTTGACTTCAATAAGCCCTGAGATCGCCGTTGTTCCTGTGCTGGGGATGATCACGGAAGACAGATCAGACACTGTGAGCTTGTCGACCGTGAGACCAGCCTCGGGTTGGTACTCACTCACAGCCTTAGATGAGCTTCCTGTGGATGTGAAGTGAACGTGTGTGTTTGTTCCGTCGTCGTACATCACATAGCCAGAGGCACCCTCTTGGGCGTTGCCGTCGCCTGTTCCACCGTTCACCAGAAGAGAACCATCGAAGACGAGAGAGCCGTGCTTGAGAACGATCACACCTGCCGATCCGCCGCCACCGTCAGTCGTGCTTCCCGTTGAGACACCTCCGTTGCCTCCACGCACATCAATGGTACCCGAGCCGGCAATCGTTGCTGCCTCAAGCTCAATGGTTCCACCCGCTCCACCACCAGCCGCCGCATAACTCGGAGAGCTCGGAGAAGTGCCACCATTCTTTCCACTGGCCACGAGGGTTCCCGTTACCGTGAGAGTTCCGCCTGCAGTGAGCTGCAGCAACCCACCTCCAGCTCCACCAATGGCTTCCAATCCGCCGCCGCCGCCACTGCCGTGTTTTGAAACATCGCGAGTGTAGGCATTTGCCGCGTAAACCCGCTGAGTGCTTCCAGAATAACCACCTTTGCCCACATGGCTTCCACCTGCAGCCGGATGGTAGTAACCCGAACTTTTCGCAGCGGTTCCCCCGCCAGGGCCAGCCCCAGCTCCATTGTTTGAAGCTCCCCCAGCGAAACCCAGGCCACTGGCGGTCACGGTTCCCAAAATGGTGATGTCTTGGGTAGTGACGATGTCACTGTTCGCCGCAACCTGGCCCGAAGCTTCAACAGTCATCGACTGCGCCTCAACGTTCAGCACATCACTCGAAGAGAGTGT
>JANQPW010000253.1 GCA_028285285.1 Silvanigrellales bacterium | reverse complement strand
CCAAAGTTAAAAAAATCCCAGCAATAGAGGGTGAAGAAACTCGAAGCGGCAAAACCCAAAAACGAAGGCTGCCAAAACGAGTCATAGTCTTGCATCTCCCAAACGCTTCCCGCCCCAAAGCCCGTGATCATCATGTTGATCAGCAAGCCGCTGAGCACCGCAAAAGAAAGCCAAATTCCGGCCCTTTTCCTTTCAAACAACGAAACAGCAATAAGAACCAAAACGGCGAGCAGATTCATGCCAAACACAAGCCCGAACTCGATGTTTCGACTCGTCTGGTGGCTGTTGTGCTCCACAACTGAAACAATCTTCAGGGGAACAGGATCCTGCGAAACGGTCTCAACTCGAAGAGGCTCATCGGGAGAAAGGGAGAGGCGGATCGCTCTGAGGTTCGTGCCAACTTCCCGTTGGGCAAAGCTCTCATGATACACCAGCTTGTGCACCTCAACCTGACCACTCCGAGTCACACGAAAGAGCGTGTCTCTTGCAAAAAGCGAATCGTAAAATACATAAACCTCAATTTGCTCAGCCGTGTCGGCTGAAAGTTCCAAACAATCGACGTGCTCAGGCCGCAGCGAGCCTTCCCTACCACTCAAAAAAAGCGTGGTGGAACCGTGCGACGGCCTCCACAGAAAACAAGGTTGTGGCTCCTGTGCATCTGTCATGGATCGAGGCCAGCGTTGAGAGAAAGCGCTTGGAGCCGCTTCTTAAGAGCTGTTTTCCGAGAGAGCGAAACGCCGATTTTCTCGCCATTATCCAACTCCAGAGTTCCCCGTGTTTTGCTCACCGCAACCACCCTATTGAGGTTAACCAATGAACTCCGAGACACCCTTAAAAAGCGATCTGGAGACAAAACCCGCTCCAGCTGGAGCAAAGACTGCTCAATGTAATCACTCCCCCCCGAGTGGTGACACAGAGTTTGTTTTTGAGTTGACTCAAAGAAAAGGGCTTCGTCCACCTCCAACAGCTTAATCCCTCCTGCGCTCTGAACCATGAGCTTTGTTAGAAATTGCTCTTGAAAAACCCGACGCAATTCAGGAATGGAAATTCCTGGCAAAGAACCTGACTGCTGTTCAACCCTCGCCAAGGCCCTCAGCAATCGCTTCTTTGTGAGGGGTTTGAGCACGAAATCAACGCAGTCCACATCAAAGGCCTGGGTCGCGAACTGAGGATCACCCGAAACAAAAACCACGTGGGTGTTGAAGTTTTCAATGCAGTTCAAATAATCGAAACCACTGATGTCGGGAAGGTTCACATCGAGAAAAACAAGACTTGGGCGGTGGGTGTGCGTGAGCTGAACGGCTTGCAGGCCAGTGAGGGCCCCCAATACCTGCACCCGATCGGAAAGGTGTTCTTGAAGAAAACGCCGCAAATAGAGGTGTACTGACTCGTGGTCATCCACAATCAGAACCTTCCTGAGCCCTGGGTCTTCAGACACCTCTACCTCCCAAAATCGCCCTCTCAGACTCATTCGTCGTGAAAAAAGGGGCACTCGTCAAGAGTTCTCTGTCACAGACACGAAAAGGGTGAGACGGTCTCAAAACGAAGAAAGTCCACCCATCTTATTTGGAGGAAAACACATGAAAAAATCAACTCTCAAACCCGTTGTTGCTTTCTTAGGGCTAGCTCCATTTGCTACCCCATTGGCCGGCTCTGCACAAAACCCTGGTGAGACGTGCGTTCCGGTGAAGACCCGAAGCTTTCCCACCGAACCAAGGAACGAATGCGTTG
>JANQPW010000668.1 GCA_028285285.1 Silvanigrellales bacterium | reverse complement strand
TGCCCTCTCGCACAAAGTGGTCGGCCACATCGATAAAATCAGTGAAGGTGTTCATTTTATTAAAGTAGCGGCCACCGCGATGCCAGCCGTCGCCCTTCTCATTACCCCCGCGAATGTGAGCCACCGCATACAAAAAACCTTCATCGAGCATGGAAACCACGCCGGAGCTGAAGCGTGGAGGAAGACCAAAACCGTAAGCTCCATAGCTATAGAGGTAAAGCTTTTGATCTTTCTTGCTGCTGGAAGCCTTTGAAAGCAGAGTGACGGGAATGTCGGTGCCGTCTTTTGCTTTCACAACAATTCGCTCAACACGGTAGTCTTTAGGGTCAAATTTAATGGAACTCGCTTTTCCGAGCCGCTCGAAGCTGCAGTTTGAGAGCCTGCAAGTCATTGTTTGGTGAGGTTGTTTGAAACCCTCAAAGCCAACGAAAAACTGTTCTGTCTCATACTCTGCGCCGAGTTGTTGCACGCGAATGGGGTCAGAAGAAGGGCTAAGGTTTTTGAGTTCTCCCGATTCAAGGGCATAAGCATGAAGCTGAACAGCGCCGAGTGTTTGGGTTGAAAACAGAACATGTCCTCGTGTGGAGAAGAGACTCCCAACGGTGGTGTCTGCGGCTGCAGTGAAGATTTTCTTTTGGCCAGCAGAGGTTTTCACGAAAATATCTGTTTCTTCTCGAAGAGCGTCGCCATTTGTGGCCCAAACCCAACCGTCAGCAAGTTTGTCTGTTTTGTAGGTCACGCCTTTTTCCAGTTCGTGCAACAACTCCAGACTCTCGCTTTGGGCGTTGAAACGGTACTGGCCTGCCGAGTTGTCATTGGCGCGGAAGCGCACCAGAACTTCACTGCCATCGGAGCTCGGCCGCAAACCAGGGAAGAGGTCGTTTCGCTCGTGCGTGTAGATGTGTTTCTCCTCGCCGGTTGAAATCTGGTACTGATAAATGCTGATGGGATCCATTTCTTCTTTCTGGCCCAAAAAAAGCAGCGTGTCGGCATCAACCCAAACAGCCGAAGACCACAACAGTTTTGTGGAAAGCTTGCGAGGAGTGGGCGTGCCCGACTCATTCATTGACAGGAGTTCTGGAAATCGGTTTCCCCGGCCCACGGTGTCGACCAAAATCAGCGATCGGTCTCCGCTGGGAGAGATGGCTGGACCCACAAAAGAAAAGAAGTCGTGTCCTTGGGAACGCTCATTTCCATCATAAAGAGTGCGCACGGTTTGGTCGCCGACCACCTCAATCAAAGTGGGGTAGTCCTCGTTTTTCTTTTGAACGCGAAGGACAACCTTGTTTCCCTTAACAGCTTGAAAAGTTGTCACTTCAGATGGGATCAACTCTTTCATGCGTTTTTTCAGTCGCTCCTCTGTTGACTTGTTTTTGGCCAAGAAATGGTCAGCGTATGCTTTTTCCTTTTCAAGGTGTGGAATGAGGTCTGCGTCTTCTTTGTTGTGCATCCAGCGAAACAAATCGGTGCGCGGGTCATTGTGAAAGTTGTCAACATGCGGGATTTCTTTCGGAGTTGGAACAACCGCCGCTGTGCTCAAGCCATCACCAGGGCGATTTTGGGAGTCGTTCCCTTCCAGAGAAAAATCAAAGTGACAGGCGCTCAAACCAAGAGACAATGCGAGAAGGCTCAAAAATGGCTTCATTTTTCATTCCTTATGCCAAGGGCTTCTTTGTAGTGTGGGAGTCAGGCTGCAAGAACGGCGCCAGCTGATCGAGGTATCGAAGAAATGCATTTACCGAAGCGATTCTAGGTTTTTGCTCATGACGACACTCTGATAGTTCGTCTCCGACCAGTTGACCCGCTCCAAGAAAGAGTGGTGGCACACACGTCCTGCAGCGCGACTCAGCCTTCCAAAATACCTTTCTCTCGGAAAACTCTCTCGAGAGAGCTGTGATCGTTTTCCGGAATGAGGTCTCCGCAAGCCTCCTTGACAACTTCGAGGTGTTGGGCAAGCTCCCGCTCGGGCTGAGGGGCTTTTTTGGAAATTTCGACTCTTTCCTTGAAATAGAGAAACTTTTCGAGGAGGAGGGTTGTGCTGATGCTTTTCAGAGTTTTGAGGTCAGTGAGGGGTCTGAAGCCGATTGAGGGAGTGACCCTGAACGCGTCCGAAGGGAAGAGAGTGAGCTTCATGTGGGGCGGGAAACCGTCGAACACATAGGAGATGATTTTCAGTTCGTTGATCTCTCCAACTTTCTGTTCGTTTGAAAGTTCCACGATAACCATTGCCACCTTGCCCTCAGCAATCTGATCAGGCGGAGGAGCATCTCTGTATTCAAACGGCCCCGGGAACGGGTTTTGCCCTTCTGGGAGAGCTTTAAAAGCATCGGCTGGAATCTCGAATGCGGTCGCGCTGCCATTTCTCAACAGTGCGTACTGGTGAGGCGGTTCAAGTGGAAGAAAAAGTGTTTTGGGGCCTTTACTGAACAACTCAGAGTCGAGGATGTCCCTCATTTGGGGAGAGGGAGTGTTTTTTGGAAGGTAGAGGAGCAGTCCAGCCAAATCCGCTAAAGTTGAAAAATGATCAATACTTGAGAAGCACTGCGAAATCTGGGTGACGAGTTCATCAGTAAGACTCGTCGACCCAGACTCAACCGATGAGTTTGACGCAGCTTTTGTGCTCTCACCCTTCTTCCAGGTGCAGGATGCAAGGAGCAGGTAAGAAAACCAAATAATGAACACCTGTTTTGCCTGAAGACGCAGATCCACATCGATCTCCCATTCTGAATACCGCGCAATTGTAACAAACCTCTCAAGCTCTTTGAATGGGAGCCGATTCCTAGCGGAACAACCAGAATGAGATGTTTGAATGAGACAGCTTCAGGTGAGTCTTGTCGTCTTGATGCTTGGCGCAGCGGTGGCTTGTCGCGCCGATGAGGAAGGTATTGGAGCCAGTGGTAGTGATGTCAACTTCTCGTTCATTCCCAGAAACCAGCCTTTCCTCAAGCACACCTTCGACTTGGTGAACAAGGGGCAGATCCCCATTTGCATCTCCCATGTGGGCCTTTCGAAAGATGTCACCCAAACCCAGCTCAAAAGAGAGGGTTGGGTTCGAGTGGCCTTTGAACAATGGCTTTCAGCACTCTATTCCCTCCCGGAATGGAAGGGGCGACGGCACTATGACGGAGCCTCACAGCTGCGCATTCGCCACATGAACAAGCTCTGCCCCCACACCTTCTGGCCGATGGCGCCGGAGTTCTCCATCAATTTCTTTGAAACGGTCCACATTCAGGTGAACAGCACCTGTCGTTCGGCGCGGTTTCGCAACAACGAAGTCGCTCAAACGGTGATGCAGTGCTCAACCTTCAAAAACCACTCCTTGGGAGAGTTCATCACCAAAACGATCATCATCTCTCCTCTCAACGGCACGGTGAAACGACCGCTTTGGAAGTATCCCGAAACGGTCTTGCACGAGGTCGGCCACGTTTTCGGGCTTTACGAAAGCTACAAAGATGGTGTTCGCGTCAACTACACAGGCCGAATTCCAAGCGCCATCATGGCC
>JANQPW010000665.1 GCA_028285285.1 Silvanigrellales bacterium | reverse complement strand
CACCGCATTCATGCCCACACCACGCCCAGAAAGGTCCGTCACCTTTTCGCTGGTTGAAAGCCCAGGGCGACAGATCAGATCACAAACCAAATCGAGACTTATGACTTCAGGCGCCGCGTCGAGCACTCCGGAGTCAACAGCTTTTTGCACCACAGCTGCCGTGTTGATACCGCCACCATCGTCGACAATGTCGCAAAGCCAAAGACCGCTCTGACCTCGAGAAATGGTCACTTTGAGCGCAGCCTGCCCCGGTTTTCCGCTACTGACCCGCGCCTCGGAAGACTCAATGCCATGGTCAAGGGAGTTGCGAGTGAGATGAACCAAGCAGTCCTGCACTTGCGCCAAAGAGCCCGCCGGAGGGGTGTCTTTAAGGTCGGCCAGCACAGCCACCTTCTTACCCAAATCTGCCGCCATTTTCTGGCACGACTGCACCAAGACCTTCAAGCGAGCTTGCCACTTGGCTTCCGCACTTGATCCCGACTCCGTGACCCCACCCTGGCCGCGAAGGCCCAAAATGCTGGTAAGGATCTCTTCGGCGGCTTCGACACGCCCCTGAAAAAACGAAAACTCATCGTCGCTGACCTCAACCCCATCCCTCATACGAGAAACCACGTTTTCCGCCTCGTGAACCAAATTCTGCACGAGATCAAAACCCAACAAGCGTGCGTTGCCCTTGTGGGTGTGCAGCCGTCGGAACAAAACGGCAATGTCAGCCTTCACGCTCTCTCTGCCGAGAGCCTTGATATCACGGAGCTCAGCGGACGTGGTTTCGCAGTACTCAAAGAACTGCTCCGAACTCTCCGGTTGCACAGCCAAGGAGCTGAGTTCCGCAATCTGTCGGGCAAAACCGATGGACTCGTCGGCGAGACGCTCTCGCATCTCTTTCAACTCCGTTTCATCTCGCACCAACACAACAATCGCCACAATAGCGTCATCTTTCTCAACGGGGAAAAAGTTCAGACCGTAGCTGAGCATTCGCTCTCCGTCGGAGAAAGTCACGGCCTGAGGCAAGACCCGAATGACGTCCCCAAACTGATCCGGCATAAAAAGGAGAAAACAGGTGGTGAGAGCATCTTCGAACTTCTTGCGTTCCGGCGCATCGGGTGCCGAGCTGCGAAAGAGGGTGTCGAGGAAGTGCTTCCCTTCGAGCTCAGGCTCAGCCAAAAGTCGCGTGCTGGCTTTTG
>JANQPW010000644.1 GCA_028285285.1 Silvanigrellales bacterium | reverse complement strand
TTCCAACTGGTTCCTTTGAAGAGGTGCCGCGAAGTCGCCGACCCACAGGTCGCGGAACCATTGATCTGGGGCTGCAGTTGGCCACCGATGTGTTGCTTGAGCGCCACACGATATTGTCATTTCAGGTGACGGGTGAAATCGAGCTCATAGCAGCGCAGAAACGTCGCTCCCGCACGACCGATGGCAGAAAATTTATTGGAGACGGGTCTGAACGCTTTTCAAGAGAGCCTGTACGCAGTTCGGGGTTCGTGCGACTTGAATATGGCCTGGCTGGATTGGCGGAGGTTCTTTCATTGGCAACTCTAGAAGGCCGTTTTAAATTTGCTTCTGAGCCAACCGAGAAACTGGGTGGAGAGGTGGAGACTGAGTCGCACCAGAGTCAGTCGTTGTTGGCAGGTGGAAGGATGAGCCTTCTGGAGTGGGGTATTCCTGTGGTAGCAGGGGCTCTCTATGAGCACACGCTTTCTCAGTCTGGCAAGCCGTCGTTTGTGGCTCCAACGAATGTCATTGCGTATTTGGAACTTTACTATCAATTTTGAGATAAGGGTGTGCACATGTCAGGAAGATCGAGGCAAAGAGGTGCATCAGACGCAGCAGTGATCACAGGTGCAACGGGTGGGCTCGGCGTGGAGTTTATCAAACAGCTGGCGCGCCAAAATTATCAGATCATTGCTGTGGGACGATCAGAGGAAAAGCTGGAAGAAATGGCGGAGCGTGTTCGGCAGAAAGGGGTTGTGATTCAGCCGTTGGTGGCTGATCTCACCCGTGAGGCGGGCTTAAAGAGGGTTGAGAAAGTGTTTGAACAGGGGCATGTGAAGTACCTTGTGAACAATGCGGGAGTGGGAAGTGCCGGACCCTTCCTTCACAGCGATGCGAAAGAAAATCGGAGTCACATAGAACTCAACGTGCAAGCTCTGGTTCGTCTCAGCCATAAGGCCGCAAATGCCTTTGCTCGGCGAGGGGGTGGTCATATTCTCAACGTGTCTTCTGTTGCAGCATTTGTTCCTTTGCCTGGATTTGCGGTTTATGCGGCGACGAAGTCTTTTGTGAAGCAGTTTTCGCTAGCCCTTTCTGAAGAACTCAGCCGTAGCGGGGTTCGTGTCGCTGCCCTTTGCCCAGGCTACGTGAGAACCCCTTTTTTGCAGAAGTCAGGCCTCGCCTCTCATGTGCAGCGCTTTGCAATGAACCCTGAGAAGGTCGTGAAAATTGGGCTATCGCGGTTTCACAAGGGCGAGAAATTGATCGTTGTTGGCGTTTCAAACCAGCTTCTCGCCAACTTCACTGCCCACCTGCCAGGAGCAGTGGCCGCCAAACTGGCGCGGCAGATCTTCAGTTTTCAAATGAGTCGAGAAGTGTCTCAATAGGTGTGTCCATGCTCTTCTTTTTGTTACATGAAAGGCATGAGGGCACTACGTTTCCTGGGCTCGTCATTCCGCCCCGGGAAACCGGCACAATGTGATCCATCGTCAGCTTCTTTGGAGGAAACACTTTTTGGCAATAGTGGCATCTTCCGCTGGCGGTTTTTTGTTGCCACCATCGGAGCTTTTTCGCCCTTTTTGCTTTGTTTCGCTCACGGTTGATATGGGCTTCATCGGCTGTGGCAAACACGCTGCTTTCTCTCCTTGAACTCAAGCCCGAGAGAGGGTCCAAGGAGTGGTGCCATTCTCAGAGCTGTCTTAGGCCACCTTGGAAGCAGGAGGAACCACCTGCTCTTCTGTGGCCAAACATCGAACCAAACCCTTGAAAACTTCAGCAGAAATTTTCCCTTTGAGGTGGTGCTTCATGAACATGAGCGCCTCAAACCGGGTTCGTTTGCGATGGTAGCACCGAGTTGTGGTGAGAGCATTAAAAATATCCGCGACGGTAGCGATCTGCACGTGAATGGGAATTTCATTTTTAGACAGGCCAAAGGGGTAGCCTGAGCCATCGAGCTTCTCGTGGTGGAGGGAGATCATGTCCACCACCATTTGAGGCGTCTCAAACTCTGTGACAATCCGGGTGCCATGATCGGGGTGCCGTTTCATGTGCTCCCACTCGTCGGGGTTTAACGGCCCAGCTTTGTTGAGAATGTTCAGTGGAACATCGCGCTTGCCAATGTCGTGCATCAGCCCGCCGAAGGCGTAGTTTGCCAGTTCGGTTGGGTCAGTGATGCCCAAGCTCATGGCAATGGCTGTGGACAGACTCCCCACGCCAACTGAATGAATGTAGGTGTAGAGGTCGTGGTCGGCAAGGGTTTTGAGGTGCAAAACACTGCGGGGATCTTCCCGGAGGCAGTTGCTGAGATCTCCAGCCACTCCTCGAAGTTTTCCCACGAGGTCATCGTCAATTTCGGCCAGAAATGAGGTCTCGATCAGGTGCGCACCCAATTCTTCAACCTGAACAATGCGGAACCTTGCTTCGAGGCTGTGATCGACTTCAGGAGCTGGTTCGTTGATGCGCAGGTAGCGTTGAAATCGCTTGCGATCGTCTTCTTTCACATAGAGGCTGCTGATGCCTGAGCTGTTCAGGTCGCTGATTTCACGATGAGTCCATGAATAGGGCGCCTTGGCATAAAGCAACAGATCGTCTGCATCAGGATTGGTTCCAATGCTCGGCCGCTGATTTTGGGTGACTTTTGTGTTGTCTAAATTGGCGTAAACATCGAAATGAGACGATGTGTTGTCTTTCAGGAAATCCAACTTGATTTCGAAAAAATCTCTGTTCTTAGACGGAATGCTCATGGTTTAGCCCTCTCCTCCAACTCTGCCTGGGTTTCGGCCGACCTGAAGCAAAACTGTAGACATTCATTCGCCATCTTCATCCTGAGTTTAGGTTTTCCACAGAAATGTCGATATCAGATTGAAAAAGCTTCTGAATTTGCGTGAAGTGAGGTCGCATTCGTGACGGGTACCCGCAAGATATTGGTATCTAGGCAGATCTCTTCGGTTGAGGAGAGGGCCACTGGAGGAGACTATGCGTTGGATGCCCAGGAGGCGGAGGTGGAGTTTGAAAAATTGGTGCGCGTGGCTCACAAAGGGCATGCAAGCGACCTGATACTGAAATGTGGCCAAGTGGCCATGTTTAAGCTCAATGGGGAGCTGTTTCCTTTGAGAAATGGCAACACAGTGGATTCTGTTTTTGTGGAAAGGCTGGTGAGTTGCATATGTTCTCCTGTGCTCATTCAAAATCTGAGCCAGAGTCGGTCTATTGATTTTGCTTACACATCACGCACTGGTGTGAGGTTACGCATCAATGTTTTCTCGGTGCGGGGGCGGTTGAGCCTTGTTGGCCGGCTGATCAGTCGCTCCGTTCCCACGCTGGCCTCGCTTGGAATGGAGCGCTGCCTGAAAGAGGTGATGACGCTGAGACGTGGTCTTGTTTTGGTGTGTGGAGCCACAGGAAATGGAAAGTCCACAACATTGGCCGCAATGGTTGACCACATCAATCGAAACAGAAATTGTCACATTCTGACCATTGAAGACCCTATCGAGTTTCTTCATGCTGATCGACGTTCGCTGGTCAACCAGCGCGAGATTGGTGTGGACGCGCCCAGCTTCGCGGATGCCATGAGATCAGCGATGCGCCAGTCTCCAGACGTTATCTTGCTAGGTGAGCTTCGAGATGCCTCCACGATTGAAGTGGCTCTGCAGGCCGCCGAAACAGGTCATCTTGTGTTGAGCTGCCTGCATTCGACCGATGCCTCAGAAGCCATCACACGCCTCAAAACGGTCATGGGCTCCGACAAAGAATCTTCCGTTCGCTCACTGCTTGCAGATCAACTCCAGGCGGTGGTGAGTCAGCGATTGGTCAAACGACGCAACAACCCAGGGCGTGTGGCCGCCCAAGAAATTCTCATTTCGAATTCCTCAGTGAGACAGAAGATTCTTGAGGGTGGCAACCTTACCGATTTGAGAAAAGGTCTGGCGGAAGGTGCCCGCCTGAACATCCAAACCTTCGATGCTCATCTTCACGCCCTCGTGAAAGCAAACATTGTGGAGTTTGAAGAAGCGCTCAAGCATGCTAGCAATCGAGAAGACTTTGCGCTGCTATTCCGGGGAATCAGTTCCCGGAAGCATGCGAGTTGAAAACCAGAGCTCTTCTGAGCCCGATGGAGCGGTTCACCACTCCATTCCCAGTGACCTCAAGTGTGCTCCCAAACGTTCAAAGCGCATTTGGTAACGGAATCTCGTGCCGGAATGGCCCCCTTTGAACTCAGTCTCCATATGGGCCACTTCCAACCTCTTCAAGCGTGCACAGATGCGTCGGTGCCCGAACTGAGCCGAAAACTCATCGTCTTGGCCCACGTCGAAGTGGAGGTAGTCCAACTCCTTCAGCTTTTGCAACTCAGAGTCTGAGAAGTTGACCGGGTCGTGAGCACGCCAACGTTGCCACACAGATTCGTTCCGTTCCAGTGTGTGGGTGTTGAAAGGAAGCTCCGCGTGAATGCTACTTTCACCGAGCTGTGGAGAGTAACAGCTTGCCATAGCCAGGATCATGATTGTGGAAAACTCACTTTGGGAACAGCGTTCGGGTCGAGATTTTGCAAAAAAAGCGTCAAGGAAGGCATCAACTCCTCCAGAGCTGTTGATGCGGGAGGCAGCAGCGGCGAAGCACGGCACCAAGCTGTGCTCAAAACAAGAGTCTGCGGCAGATATCAGGCTTGCCTGAAAGACTCCTGGGCGGCGCAGGGGCAGGCATAAGGAACCATAGCCTCCGCTGGAGTGGCCCGTGATCAATCGGTAGTCGGTGCGGACCTCGTACTGCTTCTCCACAAAGGGAATGAGCTCGTCAAAGATGTGATCCTCAAATCGGCCACAAGATTCGGAGTTGATGTACTGGCTTCCTCCAATGCGAGTGGAGGCATCAACAAACACAAACACCGTGGGCGGGAGCAGTCCTCGCTGTTGGTAGTCCAGAAGCTCTTGAGCAAAGGAACGGCCCACAGGGCCGGGGTCAGACAACATCGACGTGCCGTTGCCAAAATAGCCATCGAGAACGTAGCAAACCAGCGGTGGGTTGCCGCTCTTTCCTTTGTGGGGTGTGTTGAGCACGGCCACGGTGCGTTCCGGGTTGTTCCCCATGGGGTTGCCGCGCAGCACCCGAGAGGGCAGACTGTGGAAGTTGAGATGGCTCAGGGCATGGGTCATTGCAGCCTCTTTTGGTAAATGCGTGATTCTCTGTCTTGCATAAAAGTCAAAATATATATTAACGCAAGCAATTCGAGTGTTTCAAAGAGTCTCGCGCCGGTCTTCTGGGAAGGGATCAAAGTAGCCACCTCTCCGCACAAATTCAAAGTAGGGCATCAGGGCGGGGTCATGGGCTTCCACCAGGCGGCCTCCTTGCTTCACTGCTCGGCAAATCCATGTTTCGAGTAGGAGCTGCTTTTGCTCTGGGGAAAGTGTCAGTGTCTTATTTGATTCACAGTATCCCCTTAGGGCGTGCAAGAGCATTCCAGCACACACTGAAACATTGAGAGACTCCACAAAACCATCCATTTTCACATGAACGTATAGGTCGGCATGTTTCACCCACTGTTCTGAAACGCCCTGGAGCTCACTTCCCAAAACAAGCGCAAGTGGCCTTCCGCCAAGGTGCTGAGCAAACACGTTGCTGCCAATGTTGCTGCAAGAGAAGCTGGGCAAGCTGTTGTGGTACGTTTCAGCCGTGATGCTGAACTCGGGCAGTGAAACGAGTGCAATCTGATACCCTTGCTCCTTCAGGCGGGTCGCCACTCGCGGGATTTCCGCAGCACGCCGTGTGAGGAGCCACTGGCTCGAGCCCCGCTCCACGCTATCACGATGGCGAAAGCGCATTTGCGGCTGGTTGTAAACAAAAACCGACTCTAAGAACCCAAGGGCCTCCACCGTGCGGAGCACTGCGCTGATGTTGTGGCTGTGATGTGTGTTTTCAAAAACGCAAAGAACTCCCCTCTTTCGCTGTTCGAGGATCTGCTGCAACCGAAGCAGTCTTTGTGAGGTCATGTGGGGAGTCAAGAGGTTGGTCACCCGGCCCAGCAGGGGTCTCCACTTTGCCGGCACATCGTAGTTTATTCCGTTCATTCAAGCATCCCTAGGGTTTAGTCCTTTCTTACGGTTGGAATTCACACAGCCTCAAATGCTGCCAAACCGCCACCTCGGAACATTGTGCGTTCGCAAATTCTCCGACACGATGCACCACAAAAGCCGACTGGTTTGGTGCGCTCAGTGAACCGTGCTGGTAGATGAGATTGTCGCGCTTGGCAAGGTGCGGCAGAACTTCGATGACGTTGGTGTGCACTGGTGTGGCTGTTGGCAGGTGTTGCAGTTGCACCACCCAGTCTCTCGAAGCCAGCCCTTGAGCTGGATCGAACAAGAGATCCCGACCTGTGGTCATGAGTCGTGGGTTGCAAAACCAGATCACGAGGCACACGAGCAGCCGGCGCAACCACAGCACACGATGCGCCGCCTTCCGTTGGTCGGGCGCGGCATGTCCCCACTTGTTCCGGCTGAGGTGATGAAAGCCGACGACTGCGGCACAAAAAATCACGGGAAGGATCACCCCTCCGTACTGCAGGTTAGCTTGGCGCAAGTGATCACTCTGCGCCAAGAGAATCATGGCAAACTCGGGAGCCACAAAGAGCAACCACACACCCGCCTTGAGAGGCAGCACCAGCAGTGCCACGGAGATCAGCCATGTGCCCAACCAAACAAAATTGACGGGCTGGAGCAGAGCGCCCAGGGTGGCCAGCGGTTTTAAAACAGGAGCCAGCACAAGCTCTTTGAGGGAAGAGCCCAGGTTGCTGTAGTACCCCATGAAGCGAAACCCCTCGGCTTGGTATTGCGGCTTGATCACAACAAAGTAGAGGTAGGCACAGGCAAGAGCGAGGCAAGCAAAGATGGCACCCATCACGCGGTGGCGCAGTGTGATGCTTACCAGGTGTCGGGTCGAGGGCCCTTTGGGAAAACACAAAAACAGCACACCAGCCCAAATTCCAGTGAGAACCACGGTTTCTTTAAGAGAGAGGAGCGCTAGCATCAGGAAAACCAGAGGCATCAACGCTGCCCAAGGCATGGGTTTGGGAGAATTGGGCGCTGGCGTTGCCAAAAGGACGCTGCCCATGATCAAAGCGGGTGCAAGTGCTAGTTCGTGGAACTCATAGTGGACCAATCCCGACCAAAAAGGGTTGACGAGCAACAGCAGAATGAGCAACACGCGGTCGACCTTTTCCACAACCCAGCGAGCAATGAACTTTGCGCTCAAAAGTAAGAAGAGAGCAGAAAACGCGTCTTGAATGACATAGAAAAGAAAGGGAGATTCAGGCCACTTTGCAACGGGGTGGAGGAGAAAAAGATAGGGCTGAAAATGATGAGCAAAGAAGCTGCCGGCGTCGGGAAAGGTCTTGTAGAGAGGGAGGCTTTCATGAAAAGCATTGAATGCTGCCTGGACAAAAAAGGTGATGTCATAGCCATAGCCAGTGTGAATGTAGAGCCCCCAAAGAGCATGGGAAAGAACAAGATAAAAGAAAAAAATCGCTGTTCCCCAAGTGGGCTTTTCAAAAAAAATGAAGTGTGCTTTTTCGAAAGTCTTTTTCCAAAATGGGGAAGGTGACAGAGATGTGTCAGACCCCTGGCCCAGAATTTTGTGGGCACCTTGTCCTTGGGGCGAAAGGAGAAAGCTGAGTGCCACCGCTCCCGCTAGCACGTGCGCGGCATCGCCCATGTAGCGGCCCATCAGAAATCGGATCACCCAAAAGAGCAACGCTGCTCCCAGCAAACCAAGAAGGATCCGGTGACGCGTCATAGAAGCTCTCTTTCAAAAGGCGATAGAAACCATTCGGATCTGGAAGAGATAGCGTGTTCAGCACTGGAAGCCAAACACAGATTCACCTCAACGGCACCCACACAGGGTGATTTCGGAGCCAATGTGTTGTATTGTGAGAGGGAGGGGTTCGGGAGCTCGTCGGAAAAAAACCAAAAAAAATTCAAGATTTAAAAGGGGGCAAACGCGATGGATGGTGTGGTCGATCAAATTCAAGTTGGCCCCCAATCGGGTCTCACTGTGTTGCGAGAAGTGTCGTGTTTGCTGACGATGTGCTCCGATCCGGAGCAGGTTGAAGACGAAGGCACGACCTCGCCGGCTCGTTTGGGCGTTCAACGAAATGTGGATGTCGTTGTTGAAGATGGAGTGGTCGCGGCCATAGGTGCCGGGGCCATAGAAGGGTATCGAGAGCGTGATCTCAAAGAGATCAATGCGAAAGAGTGGGTGGTGATGCCGGCTTTCGTAGACTCTTTTGCAAGCCCCATGAACAGAAATCTTTTGGGAAAAGAGACTGTTTTGCTGTCTCAAGGGGTTTCGCTTGAGGAGCTGCAGGAGCTGGGAATGGGTCCAGAGGCCCGACTGCAAAGCTCTCTCATGCGCTCTCCAGAAGAACGTCAAGTTTTGTTTGAGTCGTTTCTCGCGCGTGCTCAGGTTGACGGCGTGGGTGTGCAAGAGATCAAAACGGGCTGCTGTGCTGACATTGACGAGTTGATGAGCCAGTGGCAGTTTCTGTGTTCAGCTGTGGAAGCCAGCACTCCTATTGATTGTCATCTCACCTGCTGTGGTCCGGCTTATCCGAGTATGGTCTCGGGTGGTCTCAGTCGATTTGTAGAAGAAATGATTGATCTGCTGCCCCAGTTGGCTTCATTTGGCTCGGCTTTGAGCCGCCGTGCCGTTGACGTGAAGATACAGTCTGACGGGTTTACGAAGGAGATGTCGGATCGCTGGCTTGCCGCCGCCCTGCAACATGGCTTTGATGCACTGTTACAGGCCGATCGACACTCCCGCTCGGGAGGCGCTGAATTGGCGGCGGAGCTCGCAAGGAGGGTCACCCAAGGCCGGAGTCGTGATGCCACCAAGTCGCGCGTGTTGGGTGTGGCACATGGTCGGTACACCTCTGAGCAAGATCTAGTGCGCATGGCCCAGTCGGGCGTTGCGGTGATCCTGCTCCCCACCCATGCCAGCTTCACAGGAGAGGATCCCGTTGATGCCGCCAAGCTGCGCGCCTCGGGTGTGCGAGTGGCTTTTGCGACAGGCTATGATCCCTTGGAAAGCCCGCTCCATAACATGTGGCTCACGGCCAATCACGCCCTTCGTGAAGGGCGCTTTTCGGTGCCTGAGGTGCTTGCTGGGGTAACGACCGAGGGGGCATTTGCCCTAGGGTTGGAGAGCTCGGCTGGGCACATTGCGGTGGGTCAAAAAGCGCGCCTTCTGGCTTTTGAGGGAAGCGGTCCTGAAGACTTTTTCAACTCACCTTTGGGGCATCACAAAAAGCTCATCCTCTCACCCAAGAGTGGATGAGTGGCGCTTTTCCCTGGCTTTTGACCTGGTCTTTTGAAACCATCTCAAAAAGTTTTTGGAGTCGGTGGGTGTTGACTGTTTCTCCGGTCATGAGGCGCAGCAGGCAGAGGGGTTCCCCTTTGTTTATTTCTGAGCCCACTTTCTTAATGCTGTGCACACCCACTTTGGTGTTGATCGCCTTCCCTAGCTTTTCTCTTCCCGCACCAATCGACACTAGAAACTTGCCCAGTTCTCCTGTTTTCACCGACTTCAGAACCCCTGCTCTTTCTGCCAAAATGGGAATGTCGACGGTTCCTTTGTCGCGCCACTCCACATTTTTGCGCTCCACGTCTGCCCGTGAAGCCCCCTGGTTGACGGCAAGACGCACGAACATCTCTCGAGCTTCGCCGCTTGCAAGATAGCCTTCCAGCTTTTTGCGATGCTCCGCATGACCCGTAGAAGTGGGGGTACCCTCAAGGCTGTCTAAAAGAGCGGCCGCGAGATCAACACTCAGATCAAGGGTTTCGTTGTGAGTGCGAGCTTCGAGCAGGTCGAGGCATTCATTGATCTCGAGAGCGTTTCCAGCGGAGTCGCCTAAGGGTTCGTCCATGCCGCTGAGGGCACAGGTGACACGTGCTCCAAAAGTGTCTGCTGTTTGGCTGAGTGCCTCGGCCAGCTGTCGGGCCTGTTCGGCATCTCGCATGAAAGCGCCGTTTCCAAATTTAACATCGAAAACCAGACTGCGGGCTCCTGCGGCCAGTTTCTTTGACAGAATGCTCGACACAATCAGCGGTGTGCTTTCGATCGTTCCCGTCACATCTCGTAAGGCATAGAGCTTTCCGTCAGCAGGAACAAAGTTCGCAGTTTGGCCTGCCAGAAACCCATTGAGTTCCTTCATGGATCGGTGCATGTCTTCCTTTGACAAAGCTGTTGACAACCCAGGGAGGGACTCGGCTTTGTCGAGTGTGCCACCTGTGTGTCCAAGGCCCCGGCCGGCAATCATTGGAACGGAACAGCCTGCACAAAGGAGCAGGGGTAAAACCAAAAACGATGTTTTGTCACCAACTCCTCCGGTGGAATGCTTGTCAACGCAGGGGCGGGAAGAGTCTGCTGTCCACTCTAGGGTTTCGCCAGACTCCATCATACTTGTGAGCAGAGAATGGGTTTCCTGGGTGCTCATGCCGCTAAAATAAACAGCCATGAGAAAGGCACTCATTTGGTAGTCGGGAACATTCCCTTGGCAATATCCCCGAATGAGGTCAGCGATCTCTTCACCACTCAACTCTTTTCCGTTTCTTTTTGCAACGATTGTGTTTCTGGCTTGGAGGCTCATGGGCTTTCCTCAGAGAGGAGCAGTTGTGAGGTTTTGCTGGTGCCAATGCAGGTTGCCCCCGCTTGTATTAAGACATCGGCAAAGGCTCTTGTTGAAATTCCACCACTGGCCTTAATTCCGAGCTT